>NZ_JBHUAL010000007.1:0-87765 GCF_042789775.1 Kitasatospora sp. NPDC056800
ACTCCCCGGGGCCCTTCGGCGTACCCGCGTCAGCCGGCCAGCAGCGAGGTCAGCCGCCCGGCCAGCAGGTCCCAGCGCCAGGAGCGCTCCACCCAGCGCCGCCCGGCCTCGCCCATCCGCCGCCGCAGCTCCTCGTCGCGCAGCAGCCGTACGATCCGCTCGGCCGCCGCCGGGGCCGAGCCGCCGGGCACCACGTACCCGGTCTCGCCCTCCAGCACCGCGTCCGGCGCGCCGCCGGAGTCCCCCGCGACCACCGGAAGGCCGGTCGCCGAGGCCTCCAGGTAGACGATGCCCAGGCCCTCGACGTCCAGCCCCCCGCGCCGGGTGCGGCACGGCATCGCGAAGACGTCCCCGGCCCCGTAGTGGGCGGGCAGCTCCTCCCACGGCACCGAGCCGGTGAACCGCACCGAGTCCCGGACGCCCGTGGCGTCCGCGAGCTTCTCCAGGTCCGCCCGGTACGGGCCGCCGCCGACGATCAGCAGCACCGCGTCCGGCACGTCGGCGAGGATCTGCGGCATCGCCTCGATCAGGGTGTCCTGGCCCTTGCGGGGCACCAGCCGGGAGACGCAGACCACCACCGGCCGGTCCGCCAGCCCGAGCCGGCGGCGCACCTCGGCGCCCCCGGAGCCCGGGTGGAAGGTCGTCTCGTCCACGCCCGGCGGCAGCTGGACCATCCGGGCCGCGGCCTGCGGCCCGACCGCGGCGGCGATCCGGGAGCGGGTGTACTCGCCCAGGTAGGTCAGCACGTCGGTGCCCGCGCCGATCCGGCGCAGCAGCTGCCGGGAGACCGGCAGCTGGGCCCAGGCGGCCTCGTGCCCGTGGGTCATGCCGAGCAGCCGCCCGGCGCCGGCCCGGCGCAGCGCGGGCGCCATCAGCCCGAGCGGGGCGGCGGCGCCGAACCAGACCGAGTCGCACTTCTCCGCGCGCAGGATCTCGGCGGCCCGCCGGGTGACCCGCGGTGTGGGAACCATCACCTTCGTCCGGTCCCGGATCACCGGGAACGGCTGCTCGGCGTCGAACCGGGCCACCTCGGTGCCGTCCCGCCAGGTCGAGGCGTAGACCACGACACTGCCTGCGGGCTGACGCACGGCCATGTTGTGCACGAAGGCCTGGATGCCACCGGGGCGGGGCGGGAAGTCGTTGGTGACGATCAAGGTTCTGTGCATCAGGCCACGGCTCGCTCGGTCGGGGGGTGCGCGGTGTACCGCTGGGTGATCCGTACGATAGGTCAACACCATGACCCACCGGGAACGGAACCGCGCACGGCAACCGTTTGACCCCCGGGTCAGTCCTAGTACCTAGGCCGTCGTCCAGCACGCGGCCCGGGCGTCCGTCGGTACGACGCCTCCGGTGGGGACGTCCGAGACGAACGAGGGAGCGCAGTGGAATTGGCCCCGGCCACCGAGCCCGGTTCTTCGCGCGGCCGCCTCGGCCGCCCGCTCGGGGCGCTCGCCGCGCTCGGCGCGACCTGGGTCGCCACCCGCGCCCTGCTGGTGCTGCTGGCGACGGGTGTGCTGAAGGCGCCCGGCGGCGACGTCACGGCGGACGTCTGGATGATCTACCACGCCTGGTACGGCGTGCTCCAGACCGGTACCTTCCCGTTCGACGACGTGACCTGGCAGTACCCGCCGGGCGCCGCCCTGGTGATCCTGCTGCCGGGCCTGCTGCCCTGGTCGTACCTGGTCTCGTTCTGGGTGATCTGCGGGATCGCCGACGCCGCCGCGGCCGCGCTGCTGGTGCGCACCGGCCTGCGCCGGGGCCGGGCGCTGACCGGCGCCTGGATGTGGGTGGTGGGCGTCCCGCTGCTCGGCCCGATGATCTACAACCGCTTCGACGTCATCGTCACCGCGGTCGCCCTGGCCGGCCTGCTGGCGCTGATCCGCCGCCCGGCGGTCGGCGGGCTGCTGCTGGGCCTGGGCGGCATCGTCAAGATCTGGCCGCTGATCGGCCTGATCGGCACCCCGTCGGGCCGCCGCACCCGCCGCTCCTGGACGCTGGCGGCGGCCACCGCCGTCTCGATCGGCTTCCTGCTGACGGCCGGGATGAACGGCGCCTTCGAGTTCCTGGCGTTCCAGAAGGACCGCGGCATCGAGGTGGAGTCGCTCGGCGCGCTGCCGCTGCACTTCGCCCGGATCGCCGACGCCTGGGACGGCAAGGTCACCATGAACTACGGCTCCCCCGAGATGCTCGGGCCGTGGGTCGACGTGATCAGCAAGGTCATGCTGGCCGGCACCCTGCTGGGCTTCGCCTGGCTGCTGCTGTGGCGCTACACCTCCAAGCGCCGCAGCGCGGCCACCATGTACGACGCCGCGCTGTGCGCGCTGCTGATCTTCGTGGTGACCAGCCGGGTGATCAGCCCGCAGTACCTGGTCTGGCTGGTCGGCGTCGCGGCGGTCTGCCTGACCGTGCGCAACAGCAGCCAGCGGCCGGTGGCGGTGCTGATCCTGCTCGCCTGCCCGCTGACCCTGGTCGAGTTCCCGACCATGTTCACCCAGGTCCTGGCCAGCGAGCCGGCGGCGGTCGCCGTCCTGGCCGCGCGCAACCTGCTGCTGCTGGCCGCCGCCGTGCTCTCCTGCGTGCGGCTCTGGCGCTCCACCCGCGGCGAGGCGCCGCTGCCGCCGACCGTGGTGCTGGACCGCGAGCCCGCCGCGCTGCCGTCCGGCGGCTACCCGGTGCGCCCGGGCATCGCCTACGAGCAGGACCTGCTGGACGGCATCGACCACCCGGGCACCCCGGCCGAACAGCGCCGCTGACCTGCCCTCCGCGGCCGGTCAGCCCTTCAGTGCCGCCACCTGCTCCAGCCAGAGCCGGGTGAACTCCGCCAGGCCGACGCCCAGTTCGCGGCGCATCAGCCGGTCGGTGCGGCGCTCCCGGTCCTCGCCCTGCCCGTCGGCCGCGCCGATCGCCCGGTAGAAGGCGACCAGCCGCTGCGGCCCGTGGGTGCGGCCGATCAGCTCGCAGGCCAGCCAGGACTGCTCGTAGGCCTGGGCGATGCCGGTGGCCCCGGCGGCGAAGTCCCGGTCGGCGGGCAGCGCGGCGGGCAGCTTCCCGGCGGCCACGTCCCGGGCCAGCTCGGGCGCGATCTGCTGCGGGCCGCGGCCCGAGTCCCGGTACGCCGTCCAGTCGGCGACGCCCTCGGAGAGCCACAGCGGGGTCCAGGCCCTGGTGTCGTCCCTGGTCGCGACGTGGGTGGCCTCGTGGGTGACCACCACCTGGCGGCCGAAGCCGCTGAGCCGCCCGTACGCCTCCGGGTTGACCAGCACCCGGTCCGCCGGGGTGTGCCAGGGCGCGCCGGGGGCGGCCACGGTGACCGCCGCCATGCCCGTCCAGCCGGCCGGGTCGCCCTCCAGCAGCCGGGCGAACTGCTCCTCGGTGGCCGGCCGCTCCAGCAGCAGCCGCTCCGGCCAGGCGCCGCCCCAGACCTCGGTGACGGCGGGCACCGCCCGGTCCCCCACCGCGACCAGCTCGGCCTGGTCGGGTCCCGCGGCCGGCCCGACCACCAGGCAGTGCGCGCCCGGCGAGGACCGGAGCGGCCCGAAGTCCCACGGCGCGGGCGGCCCGGACGCGCTCTCCTCGCGCTCGACCCGCCAGCCGTCCCCGGCCCGTACCAGCCCGATCCGGCGCGGGTACACCACCGGGTGCTCGTCGTACCCGGCGATCCGCACCGCCAGGTCGGCGGCGGCGGTCACCCGCTCCCCGCCGGCGGCGCCGAGCACCAGGTTGCGGTACCCGGCCTCGGCCACCGGCAGCCCGGCCCAGGGCGGGGCCGAGCGCGCCCGCTCCGCCAGCGCGGCGGCCACCTCGGCGCGCCGGTCCACCGGCCGCGCCGCGGGCGCAGGCGGGGCGGCCGGCGGCAGCGACAGCTGGGCCAGCCCGCCGGCCGCGAGCAGCAGCGCGCCCCGCCGGGACAGCACGCGGCGGGGGCGACGTATGGCGGCGGGTCCGGCGGGGCCGGACGGCGGGGCGCTCAGAGCCGGACCACCCCGGAGACCGGCATGGCGGTGACGCTCTCGTAGCGGACCCTGGCGCCCGGGCGGGGGGCGTGCACGATCACGCCGCCGCCGGCGTACATGCCGACGTGGTGCATGTCCCGGTAGAAGATCACCAGGTCTCCCGGTCGCGCTTCGGACAGGCTGATCCGCTGCCCGGCGTACGCCTGGGCCTGCGAGGTGCGCGGCAGGGTCACTCCGGCCTGCCGCCAGCTGTAGTACATCAGACCGGAGCAGTCGAACGCGTGCGGGCCGGTGGCCCCGTAGACGTACGGGGAGCCGATCATCCGCACCGCGGCGGCCAGCGCGGCCGCCCCGCGCTCGGAGGCGGGCGGGGCGGTGCCGAGGTCCAGCCGGTCGGTGCCCCGGGTGGCGCGCTGCTCGGCGTCCCGGGCGTCCTGGACCGCCAGCCGGGCCCGCTCGACGGCGCCCAGGCCGTTCAGCAGCTTCTGCGCCCCGGCCAGCCGCTGCTGGACCTGCTGTTTGCTGTCGGCGAGCGAACGCCGGGTCCGGTCCAGCTCGGCGAGCTTGTCGGCCGCCTCGGTGCGGCGCTGGTCGAGCCGGCGCTGGCGGGTGATCAGCTCGTGCAGGGTCTCCTGCTGGCGCACGGCGGCCTGGCCCTGGGTGCGGGCGCGGGCCAGGTAGCCCTCCGGGTCGGGCGAGAGGATGAGCTGGGCGGTCTGGGTCATCCCGCCGCCGCGGTACTCGGCCCCGGCCACCATCGCCAGGTCGCCGCGCAGCCCGTTGAGCTGGTCCTGGGCGAGGGCGATCTCGCCCTGGAGGATCGTGGTCTCGCCCTGGAGCCGCCGCTGGGCCTCCTGCGCGGCGTTGAACCTCTCGGACGCCTGCTCGGCCTCGTCGTACAGCTGCTCGACCTGCGTCTTGACGTCCTGACGGTCGCCCGGGTCGGGGCTGGCGGGGGCCGCCTGGGCGCTGCCTCCGGTGGCCGCGCCCAACGCGGTGGCGGCGGCCGCGGTCAGCACCAGCGCCCGGGTGAGCAGTTGGGAACGGCGGTGCACGGGCATGGCGGCAGCGGCTCCAATCCTGCGGCGCGGCCCCCGCCGCCGCACCGGGACGGGCGGCCGTCGAGCGGGAGTCCGGTGGCAGACGTTAGCGAGTCCGGGCAAGCGAGTCCAAACCCCTCCCAACCCGAATATTCACTCCCTAATCGGACATCAGATCGAGCCGCCGGAAAAGCCGCAGGCCCGGCCTCCCCTGGGGGAGACCGGGCCTGGAGACGTCCGAGCGGGGATCAGACCCGCACGATGCCGGTCAGCGGCATGTTGGTGACCGCCTCGTAGCGCACCGACGCGCCCGGCTTGGGCGCGTGCAGCACCTGGCCGTTGCCGGCGTAGATGCCGACGTGGTGGGCGTCGGTGTAGAAGATCAGCAGGTCGCCGGGCTGGGCCTTGGAGAGGTCCGTCCCGAGCCGGGTGCCGGCCGAGGCCTGCGCCTGCGAGGTGCGCGGCAGCGACACGCCGGCCTGGTTGTAGGCCCAGACCATCAGACCGGAGCAGTCGAAGGAGCCCGGGCCGGTGGCGCCCCAGACGTACGGGCTGCCGATCTTGGAGGCGGCGGCGGACAGCGCGGCGGCACCGCGCGAGCTGCCGGGGGCCACGTTCACCGGAGCGGTGGTCGTGGGGGCCGAGAGGCTGCCGCGGCTGTTGTCGCGGGAGGCGCGGTCGGCCTGCTGCTGCTGGGCCTGGGCGGCGTCGGCCTTGGCCTTGGCCTCGGCGGCGGCCTTCTCCTCGGCCTGGCGCAGCGCCTGGCGGTCCTGCTCGGTCAGCGTGTTGAGCAGGTCCTGGGCCGCCTTCAGCTTGCCCTGGACCTCGTCCTTGGAGGCCTTCAGCTGCTGGGTGGTCGACTCCAGCTCGGCGAGCTTGCCCTGGGCCTCGTTGCGGTCCTGGTCGAGCTTGCGCTGCTGCTCCTGGAGCTCCTTCAGCTGACCCTTCTGGGTGCTGCCGGCCTGGTTCAGCGCGTCGGCCTGGCTGAGGAAGCTGTCCGGGCTGGAGGAGAACATCAGCTGGACGGTGGGGGATATCCCCCCGTTGCGGTACTGCTCGCCGGCGATCTCGGCGAGGCCGCCCTGGAGCTCGGTGACCTGGGCCTGCTGACGGGCCACCTGGTCCTGCAGGCCGGAGACCTGCTTCTCCAGGTCCTGCTGCTTGGCCTGGGCGGCGTTGTAGTTCTCGGTCGCGACCTCGGCCTGCTCGTTGAGCTGGTCGACCTGCCCCTTGACCTGTTCCTTGGTCGGCTGCGGGTCCGCGTGGGCACCCTGCGCGGAGAGGACGACGGCTGCGGCGGCGACGCCGGTCAGGATCGAGACCCGGGCGCGGCCGGCGGGCTTGGGACGACGATGGGACGCCACGAAGGCGGACTCCTTCTTCCTACGGCCGCCTACCGGGTGAGCTGACGGGTTCGGGCCGGAAGCATGCCCTACGACGCCTCACGGCCGTTCCACCGGCCGACCTGGCGCCGATTCACCCCGGAGGAACGTGGTTCCCCGGCTCCGCTCCGCAGCGCCCCCTACCACTGGGCTCCCCTGTCGGACAGTCGCTTCGACCTGTCCCGCTGCCTTGCGAACTCGACGGTAACCACCGCCGCCACCCTGGCTGGGCGATCGACAGTGCGGTGGTTCGGAGCATGACCCTAGTAACTGAACCGTGATCGGTTCAAATCCTTGTCAGAAAAAAGACAGAAGATTACCCAAGTTCCTTTGTGAAAATGACCGATGGTGACCATTGACGCACACAAGGCTGATCGGTTCTCACCATGTGGTCGTCGAAGGGCTGGAAACCCGAAACGCCACCCCGAACGGGGGTGGCGCTTTTCACAGGCCCCCGCGGGAGCCCCCCGGGCGTGTCGGTCCGTCAGACCCGGCGGATGGTGTTGATCGACATCGCGTCGGCCTTCATCACCTTCACCACGTCGCCGGTGTGCGGCGCGTGGACCACCATGCCGTTGCCGATGTACATCCCGACGTGGTGCATGTCGGGGCCGTAGATCACCAGGTCGCCCGGCTGGGCCTGGTCCAGCGAGGGGATCCGGGTGCCGTAGTGGCCCTGCTCCTGCGAGGTGCGCGGCAGCGAGACGCCCGCCTGCCCGTACGCCCAGACCATCAGGCCCGAGCAGTCGAAGGTGGTCGACCCGGTGGCGCCCCACACGTACGGCGAGCCCTGCTTGCTCATCGCCTTGGCCAGCGCCGTGGCCGCGTAGCCGCTGGCCGGCGGCAGGCTGCCGAGGTCGACCCGGTCGCTGCCGCGCGAGGCGCGGTCGTCCTGCGCCTGCTGGGCCCGCAGCGCGGCGCGGTCGGCGGAGCTCAGCGAGTTCAGCAGGTCCTGGGCGGCCTTCAGCTTGGTGTTGACGTCCGACTTGGCCTGGTTCAGGTCCTTGGTGGTGGTGTCCAGCGAGGCGAGCACGGCGGCCGCCTCGGTCTTCTCCTGGTCCAGCCGGCGCTGCTGGTCCAGCAGCCCCTTGAGCGCCTCGGCCTGACTGGTGCTGGCCTGCTGGACGGTGGAGGCCTTGTCCAGGTAGCCGGACGGGTCCGAGGAGAGCATCAGCTGGACGGACGGGTCGATGCCGCCGCTGCGGTACTGCTCGCCCGCCACCTCGGCGAGGCCGCCCTGGAGCTGGGTCATCTGCTCCTGGCCGCGGGCCACCTGGTCCTGCAGCTGGTCGGCCTGCTTGCGCAGCTGGTCGGCCCGCTCCTTGGCGCCGTTGTACTTCTCGGCCGCCTGCTCCTGCTCCTCCTGGAGCTGGTCGATCTGCGCCTTGACGTCCGTCTTGTTCGGCTGCGGCGCGGCGTGCGCGGCCACCTGGGCGGAGAGGGCGACCGCGGTCGCAGCGGCCGCGGTGAGCACGGAGATCCGTGCGCGGCTCGGCTGCTTGGGACGGCGGTGGGAGGCCAAGGGACCGGCTCCTTCTTCCAACGGGCTCACCTGATGGGATGAGATTCCGGAAAATAGGTTTGACGCCAGACCCTAGTGAAGATCTATCCGTTTTGCCACTCCCCCGAAGGCGTGAACTCCGGTCCCCACACTGACTTCACCGGACTCGCACAACACTCCGAAACAGGCCCTGACCAGGCATCATGCGAACCTCCCCGGGTTCAGGGCCGGGCCAGCCGGTTCAGCAGCAGCACCGACGCCACGGGGCGCGCGCCCGCCTTCCGCACGCCCTCCGCGACCTCCCGGTCGGTGGACACCACCACCACCGGACGGCCCTGCGGCTCGGCCCGCACCAGACGGCGGATCAGCTCGTCGGCCGTCTCCCCGGTCCGGCTGAACCGCACCCGGACCCCGCGCGGCGGCGCCATGATCACCGGGACGTCCAGGTCCTGCCCGTCGAACACGCAGGTGACCTCGGCCTGGGTCCGCTGGGCCAGCATCGCCAGCCCGCCCAGCAGCCGGATCCGCTGCTGCTCCAGCGGCAGCGTCGGATAACCGGTCTTGGTCACGTTGTAGCCGTCCACCACCAGGTGCACCTGGGGGATCGCCAGCAGCTGGTCCAGCAGCGCCGGATCGTCCTCGGCCAGCCCGCGCCGGGCCACGTCGTGCGGCGAGGCCGCCCCCGGCACCACCGCCTCCACCAGGTCCGCCGGGCGGATCTGGGCGACCGGCAGCGCCAGCTCCCGCTGGAGCCCCTGGGCCGACTGCAGCACGGTGTCCAGCAGCAGCCGCAGCCGCATGTCCTCGACGCTGCGCCCCTCGCGGGCCGAACGGCGGCCCTGCTCGGCCGCGTTCTCCAGCTCCAGGACCCGGTGCCGGAGCCGGCGCGCCTCGCTCTCGGCCGCGCCGCGCTCGGCCGCGGCCTGCGCCTTCAGCGCGTCCAGCTCGCCGGCCACCCGGCGGGTCTCGGCCTGCGCCCGGCGGGTGTCGCTCTCCAGCGACCGCACCCTCTTGCGCAGCGACTCGGCCTCTCTGCGGACGCCGTCGGACTCGGCCCGCTGCCGGTCCGCGTCCGCCCGCGCGGAGGCCCGCACCTCGGCCAGCTCGGCCTGCAGCTTCTCCACCAGCCGGACCGCCTCCGCGGCCGCGTCCTCGGCACCGGCCCGCTCGGCCTCCTCGCCGGCCTCGGCCACCAGCCGGCTCCAGCCCGTCGAACGCACCAGGTAGGCGGCGGCCGCGACGTCCATCGGATCGGCCGCGCTCGGGACGGTGCCCGACTCCAGCGCCTTCACCAGGTCCGGCTGCCCGAGGCGCAGCCGCTCCGCTATCCGCACCCGGAAGGCCGGCTCCGCCTCCAGCGCCGCCGCCAGCGCGGTGGCCGCGTACTTGGCCCGCCGCGCCGGGGTGAACTTGACGTACTGACGCAGGCTCTGCGGGAGCTCGGCCGGCGGCACCCCGCCGAGCGCGTCCGAGGCCAGGCCGACCACCCGACGGCGCACGCCCTCGGGCAGCGGCCGGTCGAGCTTCTCGACGGCACGCTCCGCCGCGGACCCGGAGGCGCCGTCCGCCGTCCCGGCAGCCTCGGCCGGGGCCTCGGCCGCAGCGGGCTGAAGCCCCTGGGCTGCGCCGGGCTCCTTCGCTGCGTCCACCACGTCCTCGGCTCCGATCCTGGTCCAGCGGGGCACGGCCGCGGCCGCCCCCGTCGGCACGCTCCGTGCGTCCTGTTCTGTATTGTCCCGTGCGGCGCGGGCGGGTGCGCCGCGCACCCACCCCGCCGCCGCGGCGGGGATCAGCCCTGGTCGGCGGGGGCCTGCGTCTCCTCGGCGCCCGGACGGGCCACCAGCTCGACCTGGTCCACCGCGTTGCACCAGCGGCAGCGCACCGACTCGACGGTCTCGCTCAGCACCTCGGTCTCCTCGACCTTGGACTCGCCGGCCAGGTCGAAGTGCAGGAACTCGGTCACCCGCGCGGTGCGGGTCACGTCGAAGCGGGTGAGGTTGCCGCACAGGGTGCAGCGCCAGCGCGTCTCGGCGGTCAGAGCGGGGACGGTCATCGGGGGTCCTCTCGGGTGGTCCCTGGGTGGGGCAGGCGCTCCCCCCGGAGCCCCGGCGTCGGCGGCGGGAGGCGGGAATGCCCGCCCCAAGCCTATTGCCTGGGGCAACCGTCGCGACCACCGGTTGCCTGAACACCCGGGCTAGTCCACCTGCCGTAAACCGCCGTGTCACCTGCGGCGCCCGGAGGGATGCTTGGCCGCATGGCGCTCGCGGTCCCCGACCACACCGCCGCCCGGGGCGGCCGCCCGGCGGCGACCGCCCCCGTGGTCAGCTACGCCCTGATCGCCCTCAACACCCTGGTCTTCCTGCTCGGCCCGGCCGCGGGGCTCAACCCGCTGTACGGCACGGGCCAGGCCCGGGTCTGCGCGGAGCAGCGGTACGAGCAGCGCTGGGGCGCCGTCCCGGCCGAGGTGCTGGCCGGACGGCCGCTGACCGCCGGACAGCTCGCCGAGGCCCCCGACCCGGTCCCCGGCTGCCCGGCCGCCCCGACCCCGGGCAAGCGCCCGGCGCTGTCCGTCCTCACCGGGCTCTTCCTGCACGCCGGCTGGCTGCACCTGCTCGGGAACCTGCTCTTCCTCCAGGTCTTCGGCCCCACCGTCGAACGGCGGCTGGGCCGGGCCCGGTACGCCGTCTTCTACCTGGCCGCCGGCAGCCTGACCACGTACGGCTTCGCGCTCGCCGAGGCGCACTCGCCGAACTCCACCCGGGTGCTCATCGGGGCCTCCGGGGCGATCGCCGCCGCCCTCGGGGCCTACCTGCGCCTCCACCCCCGGGCCCGGGTGACCACCCTCGTCCCGCTGCTGTTCTTCCTGCCGCTGCGCTTCCCGGCCTGGCTGGTGCTCGGCCTCTGGTTCGTCCTGCAGTGGTGGTCGGTGCACGCGGCCGGCCCCGGGGTGGCGTACCTGGTCCACGTGATCGGCTTCTCGGCCGGGTTCCTCTACGCCTGCACCGTGGTCCGCCACCCCCCGCGACGACCGGGCTGACGCCCGATACGCTGGCGGCACCCCACAAAGGAGCCCGAACTGTGATCACCGCCATCGTCCTGATCAAGACCAGTGTCGACCGCATCCCGGAGATCGCCGAATCCATCGCCGCCATCGACGGCGTGAGCGAGGTCTACTCGGTGACGGGGGGCTACAACCTGGTGGCGATGGTGCGGGTGCGCCGGCACGACGACCTGGCCGAGGTCATCCCGGGCCGGCTCAACAAGGTCCCGGGCGTGGCCCACACCGAGACCCAGATCGCCTTCCGCACCTACTCCCAGCACGACCTGGAGGCCGCCTTCGCCCTCGGCCTGGACGAGTAGCGGTCAGCCCTCGGCGCGCCGGCCCCGCTCGACCTGCACGGTGGCGACGCAGCGCCCGCCCTCGTTGCGGTAGTTCCACGCCGCGCCCTCCGTGACCAGCTCCCGGACGGCGGTCAGGAAGCGGTCGACGTGCTCGTCCGGCGTCCCGGCGCCGAAGCTCACCCGGATCGCGTTCAGGCTGCGCTCGCCCGGCAGCGACGGCTCGGGCGCACCACACTCGGACGGTGCCTCGTCCTCGTCGCCCAGCAGCGTGCGCACCAGCGGGTGGGCGCAGAACAGGCCGTCGCGCACCCCGATGCCGTACTCGGCGGACAGCGCGGCGGAGAAGTGCGAGCTGTTCCAGTCCCGGACGACGAAGGACAGCACGCCCACCCGGGCGGAGCCCTCGCCGAACAGGTTCAGCACCTTGACCTGCGGGATCTCGGCCAGCCCGGCCGTCAGCCGGGCGATCAGCTGCTGCTCGCGGGCCTCCAGCCCGTCGAAGCCGGCCTCGGTCAGCGCCCGGCAGGCCGAGGCGATCGCGTAGGCGCCGATGACGTTCGGCGAGCCGGCCTCGTGCCGGGCCGGGCCGGTGTGCCACTGCACGGCCACCGAGCCGTCGGCCTCCCGGGCCACCGTCCGGGTCGCCCCGCCGCCGGCCAGGTACGGCTCGGCCGCGTCCAGCCAGTCCGCCCGGCCGGCCAGCACCCCGGCGCCGAACGGCGCGTAGATCTTGTGGCCGGAGAAGGCGATCCAGTCGACGTCCAGCTCGCGCACCGAGACCCGGTGGTGCGGCGCCAGCTGGGCGGCGTCCAGCACCACCCGGGCGCCGTGCCGGTGCGCGGTCGCGGTCAGCTCGGCGACCGGCCACAGCTCGCCGGTCACGTTGGAGGCGCCGGTGACGCAGAGCAGCTTGGGGCCCTCGGGCGCCTCGGCGAGCGCGGCGTCCAGCGCGGCCACCGCCTCGGCCCGCGAGCGCGGCGCCCGCAGGTAGGTGACGTCCAGTCCGGCGTGCGCCCAGGGCAGCAGCGAGGCGTGGTGCTCGGTCTCGAAGGCGAACACCCGGGTGCCGGCCGGGACGGCGGAGGCCAGCAGGTTGAGCGAGTCGGTGGTGGCCCGGGTGAAGACCACCTGGTCGCCCTCGCGCAGGTCGAGGAACTCGCCGACGGTGCGGCGGCTCTGCTCGAACAGGTCGGTGGACAGCTGGGAGAGGTACCCGGCCCCGCGGTGGACGCTGCCGTAGTACGGCGCGTAGGCGGCGACGTCGTCCCACACCCGCTGGAGCGCCGGCGAGCTCGCCGCGTAGTCGAGCGCCGCGTAGCCGACCTTCTCACCGCTGGCGAGCGGGACCTGGACGTCGGCGCCGAGGACGGCGAGCGGGGTGCGGATTTCGGTGGCCAGAGACATGGGGATGCACTCCTTCTGGGGCAAGGGACCCCGGGAGTGCTAGTCGTCGGGCGTCCGCGCTTGTCGCACGGACGGCTTGCCGTGACGACCCGGTCCTCACCCAGGGCACCCCGCCACGGACGGAGGGTTGCCGGACAGCCAGCTGGGGCTTCGCGCTGTCACTCATGACCTGGCGAAGACTCTAGGCCGGGTCCACCGGGTGGTCAAACGGGCATCCAGCATCCGGACAGCACGGGAGCCCGCACCGGCGTACCGGCACGGGCTCCCCAACTACCGCCTCAGGCCCGGCTGGTGGCCTCCGACCAGCGCCGCAGCAGGTCCTGCGCGGCACCGGAGTCGATCGCCTTCGCGGCCCGCTCCATGCCGGCCGCCAGCTGCTCGGTGAGCGGCGCGTCGCCCAGTTCCAGCGCGACCAGCGCCGCCGCCGTGTTCAGCAGGACGGCGTCCCGCACCGGCCCGTGCTCGCCGGCCAGCAGCCGCCGCGCGACCTCGGCGTTGTACGAGGCGTCCGCCCCGCGCAACGCCTCGATGCCGACCAGCTCGATGCCCACGTCCCGCGGGTCGAAGGTGGACTCGGTGACGACCCCGTCGCGCACCAGCCAGACCTGCGAGGTGGTGGTGATGGTCAGCTCGTCCAGCCCGTCGTCGCCGCGGAAGACCAGCGCGGTGGCGCCCCGCCGGGCCAGCACCCCGGCGATCAGCCCGGACAGCCGGGTGTCGAAGCAGCCGATGGCGTGCGCGGTGACCTTGGCCGGGTTGGTCAGCGGACCGAGGATGTTGAAGGCGGTCGGCACCCCGAGGTCGCGCCGCGCGGTGGCGGCGTGCCGCATCGAGGGGTGGAACTTCGCCGCGAAGCAGAAGGTCAGCCCGACCTCCTCGGCCACCTCGGCGACCCGCCGGGGGGAGAGGTCCAGCGCCACCCCGAGCTTCTCCAGCACGTCCGAGGAGCCGCTGGTCGAGGAGGCCGACCGGTTGCCGTGCTTGACCACCTTGGCGCCGGCGGCCGCCGCGACGATCGCCGACATGGTGGAGATGTTGACGGTCTTCGCCCGGTCCCCGCCGGTGCCGACGATGTCCACCGCCGGGCCGGGGATCTCCAGCGGCTCGGCGTGCGCGTACATCGCGTCGACCAGGCCGGCGATCTCCTCGACCGACTCGCCCTTGGCCCGCAGCGCGATCATGAACCCGGCCACCTGGACGGGGGACGCCTCGCCGCTCATGATCCGGTCCATCGCCCACGCGGTGGACGAGCGGTCGAGGTCCTCCCCCTGCAACAGTGCCGCCAGGAGGTCCGGCCAGGTGCGGACCACCTGCGCGGGGTCGCTACCGCCGTTCGCAGGGTTCACGTTCACCATGGCTGACTCCAGCTGTTGTCGGTTCCCCGCTCCGGGGACGTCCGTACGGATGGAGCCAGCCTATCGAGCGGAGCGCCCGCTTCTACCCCTGTCTTTCCTACTCCTGGCGCGGATTTCAGCGGACGGCCGGAGTCCGCTTCGCCAGCCGGTCCCGCAGCAGGGTGGCGACCGCCCCGGCCAGCGCCACCGGCTCCACCGGACGGGAGATCGCGGCGTCGGCCCGGCTCCAGGCGGCCAGCCAGGAGTCCTGCGGCCGGCCGATCAGCACCAGGACCGGCGGGCAGCCGTAGATCTCGTCCTTGAGCTGGCGCCCGAGGCCCAGCCCGCCGGCCGGAACGGCCTCGCCGTCCAGCACGCAGAGGTCCACTCCCCCCTTCTCCAGTGCCTTGAGCACCGCGGGGGTGGTCGCGCACTCCAGGTAGGACAGTTCCGGAAGGTCCTCGGCAGGGCGGCGGCCGAGCGCCGTCAGCACCTGCTCGCGGGTGTTGCGGTCGTCGCTGTAGACGAGGACGGTGAGCGTCTCATCGGTCGTGTACGCCATGGGCCCTGCTCCCTCAAGTGTGATCCGGACCACGTTCGCCTGATCCGGATGCTACTCCCGATCACCCTCCGCCGAGTCCCCCTCGCGCACGTTCCTCCTCAAGCCGCCGCGCCCCGGACTCACCCGCCTGGAGGACGGCCCGTCACCCGACCCCGCCCGGTCCACCCGTACGGCTCACCCGGACGCCCTCCCCCCTACCTCCCCCGGCTACTCCGACCGTGCACCGGCGCGCCGGGCAACGGGGTCCAGGCTCCTCCGAGGAACCATCAGAAAAGGGACACGCCGCTGCTCACCCCCCGTACGGACACCCCGTCGCCCCCCAAGCGGGCATACCGCACGCACCGGACACTCCGAGGGACACCCCCCGACGTGAAGACGGAATAAGGGACCGACATAATGTCCGTCGTGGCGACAGCAACAGCAGTAGAAACCGGGCACGCGCACGGATCGGTCAACCGGCCGAACATGGTCAGCGTCGGAACGATCGTCTGGCTCAGTTCCGAGTTGATGTTCTTCGCGGCCCTCTTCGCGATGTACTTCACGCTCCGCTCCGTCAAGGGGCCGGAGTTCTGGACCGAGAAGGCCCACGCCCTCAACGTGCCCTTCTCCTCGGTCAACACCACGATCCTGGTGCTCTCCTCGCTGACCTGTCAGCTCGGCGTGTTCGCCGCCGAGCGCGGAGACGTGAAGAAGCTCCGGGCGTGGTTCATCCTCACGTTCGCCATGGGCGCGATCTTCATCGGCGGCCAGGTCTTCGAGTACACCGAGCTGGTCAAGAAGGACGGCCTGTCGCTGTCCTCCGACCCGTACGGCACGGTGTTCTACCTGACCACCGGCTTCCACGGGCTGCACGTGACGGGTGGTCTGATCGCCTTCCTGCTGGTCCTGGGACGGACGTACGCAGCCAAGCGCTTCACGCACGAGCAGGCCACCGCCGCGATCGTCGTGTCGTACTACTGGCACTTCGTCGACGTCGTGTGGATCGGCCTGTTCGCGACCATCTACCTGATCAAGTAACCAGCTGATCAGGTCGCTGGCCACCGGCTGCGGCCCCCGCCCTCACCGGCGACGGGCCGCTTCTGCCGGTGCCGACGCTCCCACCGACCGACCGCGCGCGCAGCCCTAGACAGGCAGCCTCGTGCCGGCCAGACCGGCCGCCGGGTGCACCCACCAGTCGACCAGATCCTGACACCGGGGTTATTCCGTGAAAAAGCTCTCCGCACGACGGCGCCACCCATTGGCGGCGCTGGTCGTCCTACTTCTCGCCCTGGCGGCAACCGGGGGGCTGTACGCCGCGTTCGCGCCCGCCGACAAGGCGCAGGCCGACGTCGCCGCGCAGTCGCTCGCGATCGATGAGGGCAAGAAGCTCTTCGCCGTGGGCTGCTCCTCCTGCCACGGCCTGAACGGCCAGGGCAGCAGTGACGGTCCGAGCCTGGTCGGCGTCGGCTCCGCCGCTGTCGACTTCCAGGTCGGCACCGGCCGCATGCCGGCCCAGCAGCCCGGCGCCCAGGTCCCGCGCAAGAAGAACATCTACTCGCAGGCGGAGATCGACCAGCTCGCCGCCTTCGTCGCCTCCCTCGGTCCCGGCCCGGTGACCCCGACGGAGGAGCAGTTCACCTCGACCAACCCCGAGGACGTCTCCAAGGGTGGCGAGCTGTTCCGCACCAACTGCGCCCAGTGCCACAACTTCGCCGGCCAGGGTGGTGCCCTGACCAAGGGCAAGTACGCCCCCTCGCTGGAGGGCGTGGACGCCAAGCACATCTACGAGGCCATGCAGACCGGCCCGCAGAACATGCCGTCGTTCCCGGACACCACCATGCCCGAGGAGCAGAAGAAGCAGATCGTGGCCTTCGTCCGCCACACCACCAACGATGAGCCCAACCCCGGCGGTCTCACCCTGGGCAGCCTCGGTCCGGTGACCGAGGGTCTGTTCGGCTGGATCTTCGGCCTCGGCACGCTCATCGCGGTCGCGATCTGGGTCGCCGCCCACACCACCAAGGCCAAGAAGTCATGAGCCACGACATGTCAGAAGAGAAGCTCCCGGAGCCGCACGGCTCCGCCGGCGAGGTGGCCGACCACGGCAGCCCGTTCGCCGACCCGGGCCTGCCGGCCCACGAGCCCCGTCGCACCGACATCGACGAGAAGGCCGCGTCGCGTGCCGAGCGCCAGGTCTCGCTGATGTTCGTGGTCTCGATGCTCGCCACCGTCGGGTTCATCGCCTCGTACGTGGCCATCGACCCGGACAAGATCGTCTACATCTTCCCGCTCGGTCACGTCAGCGCGCTGAACTTCGCGCTCGGCCTGACCCTGGGCGTCGCGCTGTTCATGATCGGCGCGGGTGCGGTCCACTGGGCCCGCACGCTGATGTCGGACGTCGAGCTGCCCGCCGAGCGTCACCCGATCGAGGCCTCCGACGAGGTCCGCAACGACGTCATCGAGCAGTTCAAGACCGGTGCCGCCGAGTCCGGCTTCGGCCGCCGCAAGATGATCCGCAACACCCTGATCGGCTCCATGGCGCTGGTCCCGCTCTCCGGCGTGGTCCTGCTCCGTGACCTTGGCCCGCTTCCCGAGAAGAAGCTCAAGGAGACCGGTTGGAAGGAGGCGACCGAGACCAAGCCGCTGCAGCTCATCAACATGAACACCATGCAGCCGATGAAGCCCGAGGACATCATCGTCGGCTCGCTCACGTTCGCCATGCCGGAGGGCCTGTCCACGCACAGCGAGGACTTCCAGCAGCGGATCGCCAAGGACGCCCTGATGCTGGTCCGCATCGCGCCCGAGGACATCAAGGACGACAAGTCCAAGGAGCTGGGTTTCGAGGGCATCCTCGCCTACTCCAAGATCTGCACCCACGTCGGCTGCCCGATCAGCCTGTACGAGCAGCAGACCCACCACGCGCTCTGCCCCTGCCACCAGTCGACCTTCGACCTGGCGGACGGCGCCCGCGTGATCTTCGGCCCGGCCGGCCACCCGCTGCCGCAGCTGAAGATCATCACTGACGAGAAGGGCAACCTGGTCGCCACCGGCGACTTCGCGGAGCCCGTCGGCCCGAGCTACTGGGAGCGTGCTCGATGAGTAGCGCGAGCAGCACCACGACCGGTGCCGCCAAGCCCTCCAGCACGCGTGAAAAGCCCGCCAACAAGTGGGAAGCCGCGGCTGACTGGACTGACGGCCGGCTGGGGATCTACTCCCTCGCCAAGGCCAACCTGCGGAAGATCTTCCCGGACCACTGGTCCTTCATGCTGGGCGAGATCTGCCTCTACACGTTCGTCATCATCATCCTGACCGGTGTCTACCTGACGCTGTTCTTCAAGCCCTCGATGGCCGAGGTCGTCTACGACGGCTCGTACGTGCCGCTCAAGGGCATCCCGATGTCGGAGGCCTACGCCTCCACCGTGGACATCAGCTTCGAGGTCCGCGGCGGTCTGCTGATCCGGCAGATCCACCACTGGGCCGCCCTGGTCTTCGTGGCCGCGATGCTCGTCCACATGATGCGCGTGTTCTTCACCGGCGCGTTCCGCAAGCCGCGTGAGATCAACTGGGTCTTCGGCTTCCTGCTGCTGATCCTGGGCATGTTCGACGGCTTCTTCGGCTACTCCCTGCCGGACGACCTGCTGTCGGGCACCGGTATCCGCTTCATGGAAGGCGCGATCCTCGCCGTCCCGCTGATCGGCACCTACGTCCAGATGTTCCTGTTCGGGGGCGAGTTCCCCGGCCACGACATCGTGCCGCGGTTCTTCACCATCCACGTGCTGCTGATCCCGGGCATCATGCTCGGCCTGCTGGTGGCGCACCTGATCCTGGTCTTCTACCACAAGCACACCCAGTGGGCGGGCCCGGGCAAGACCGAGAAGAACGTCGTCGGCATGCCGCTGATGCCGGTCTACATGGCCAAGGCCGGTGGCTTCTTCTTCCTGGTGTTCGGCCTCATCGCCGTCATCTCGGCGATCGCCACGATCAACCCGATCTGGGCGTACGGCCCGTACCGTCCCGACCAGGTGTCCACGGACGCCCAGCCCGACTGGTACATGGGCTTCTCCGAGGGCCTGATCCGGATCATGCCCGGCTGGGAGATCAGCGTCTGGGGCGGCCACACCCTCAACCTGGGTGTCATGGTCCCGCTGGCGATCTTCCCGCTGGTCCTGGTCTCGATCGCGGCCTACCCGTTCATCGAGGGCTGGATCACCGGCGACAAGCGCGAGCACCACATCCTGGACCGCCCGCGCAACGCCCCGGTCCGCACCGCCCTGGGCGCCGCCTGGATCAGCCTCTACCTGATCCTGCTGATGGCCGGTGGCAACGACCTGTTCGCCACCCACCTGCACCTGTCGATCAACTCGGTCACCTACTTCGTCCGCGTCGGCTTCTTCGTCGTCCCGGTCGTCGTCTTCATCATCACCAAGCGCTGGTGCCTCGGCCTCCAGCGCCGTGACAAGGAGAAGGTGCTGCACGGCCGCGAGTCGGGCGTCATCAAGCGCCTGCCGCACGGCGAGTTCGTCGAGGTGCACACCCAGCTGCCGCAGAAGGACCTGTACAAGCTCACCGCGCACGACCAGAACCAGCCGGTCGAGCTGCCGGCCCAGACGGACGAGAACGGCGTGGCCCGCAAGGCCGGCGTCGTCACCCGCACCCGGGCCAAGCTCTCCCGCGGCTTCTACGGCGAGGGCAGCCAGATCCCCAAGCCGACCGCCGAGGAGCACCACGAGATCACCAGCGGCCACGGCCACCACTGATCCCGTAGGCACCACCGCGTCACCCCGAGGGCCGCTGACCAGAGTTCTGGTCGGCGGCCCTCGGGCTTTCCCGTACCCGCCGCCCGCGCCACCTGGAGCCCCCGTGCAGCTGTCCGTCGACCCCGCCTCGGCCACTCCCCCGTACGAGCAGATCCGCGCCCAGATCGCCGACCGGGCCCGCTCCGGCGAGCTGCCGACCGGGCTGCGGCTGCCCACCGTCCGCGCCCTGGCCGAGGAGCTGGGGCTGGCGGCCGGCACCGTCGCCCGGGCCTACCGCGAGCTGGAGGCGGACGGCGTGGTGGAGACCCACGGCCGGCGCGGCACGCTGATCGCCGCCACCGGGGACGCCGCGCACCGGCTGGCCGCCGAGGCCGCCGCCGAGTACGCCGCCCGGGCGAGCCGCCTGGGCGTCTCCCGCGCGGAGGCCCTGGCCGCCGTGGACACCGCCCTGCGGCTGGCCTACCCGCAGGGCTGAGGCGCCCCGGAGGGCGCCTCAGGGGGTCTCAGAGCTCGGGGCGGACCATCCCGGCGGCGGGGGCCTGGGAGGCCGGTGCGGTGGTGCTGACGGGCTGTCCGGAGGCGCTGTGCTTGACCCAGTCCGTCCAGGCGATGTTCCAGTCCCCGAAGCCGTTGCCGAAGGGCTCCATCCGGCCGCCGCGGCTGTTCACCACCGTCACCAGGTCCCCCACCCGGGTGTGCTGGAAGAACCACTCGGCGTTGCCGGTGCTCATGCCGGTACAGCCGTGGCTGACGTTCTCGACGCCCTGCGAGCCGACCGACCAGGGCGCCGCGTGGACGTACTCGCCGCTCCAGGTCACCCGGGTGGCCCACAGCACGTCGAGGTCGTAGGACTCCGTGCTGCCCGGCGCTATCCCGATCGTCTCGCCGTTCATCCGGACCGACCGCTCCTGGCCGAGCACCACCTTGACGCCGTTGCGGGTGTCGAAGCCGGGCTTGCCGGTGGTGACCGGGATGGTCCGCAGCGCCTCGCCGTCACGCTTCAGGGTGAGCTCGTGGGCGGCCGCGTCGATCACCGACTCCACCCGCTCGCCGATCCGCAGCTTCAGCGAGCTGCGGTCACCGCCGTACAGGCCGTCGGCGATCCGGCTGCCGGTGCCGTCGAAGGCCAGCGAGACGGTCGTCCCGGCCGGCCAGTAGTCCTCCGGACGGAAGTGCAGGTCCTTGTCGTCCACCCAGTACCAGGCGCCGGTGACGGCGGGCTGGGAGCCGACGGTCAGGGCGCGCTCGACCTCCTGGCGGGCCTGCGGGTCCTTCACCGCCTCGGAGAGCTCCACGGTGAGCGGCTGGCCCACCCCGTAGACGCCGCTGCCGGAGGAGTCCGGGCCGAGCTTGGCGGTGAGCAGGCGTTCGGCGGCGAGGGTGCTGAAGCTCGCGGTGGTGTCGCCGCGGCCGCCCTTGCCGTCGTCGGCGGAGATCCGCACCGTGTACGCGGTGGCGGCCTTCAGCCGGCCGGTGGTCTGCCAGCTGCGCTGGTCCTCGGCGAGCTTCCCGGCGACCACCCGGCCGTCCGGGCCGACCACGGTGACGTCGGTGAGCCGGCTGTCCTGGATGGCCGTCACGGTGACCGGCTGGGAGGGGTCGGCCTTGGCGTCCGCCGAGAGGTGGACCAGCGGGGCCGCGTCGACCCGGTGCGGTCCGACGGGCTCCTCGTCCCGGGCCGTGCAGCCGGCCAGCGGGGCCAGCACGGCGAGGGCCAGCGAGATGCCGCCGAGAGCTGCGATTCCGCGCCTGTCGGCCATGGCCGCCTCCGAAGGTTTCGCACGATTGATCAGATCGTAGGAACGCCCCCGGTGAAGCGACATCCGAGGGACATCCGGTTCACCCAGCTGAGTGAGGCCGTCATCCCGGGGACGCAGCGGCGTCCGGGAACGCGGCAGGGCCGGTCCCCCCGTACGGGAGGACCGGCCCTGGTGCACGAGCGCGAACCCTACTGGTTCTGGTTCTCGCCGCGGTAGAACTCGAAGACCCATCCGAAGATGCCGATCATGATGATCGGGGCGGCCCAGAACATCAGCCACCAGCCGAAGATCACGCCCAGGAAGGCGAGCGCGCCACCGAGCGCCAGCGAGAGCGGCTGCCAGCTGTGCGGGGCGAAGAAGCCCAGCTCGCCGGAGTCGTCCGCGACCTCGGCCTCGGGGTTGTCACCCGCGCCGCTGTCCACCCGGCGGGCGGTGAAGGCGAGGTAGTACCCGATGAAGGCGCACAGCGCGAAGGCCAGGAACAGCGCCGTGGTACCGGCGGCCTCCAGACCCGGGCCGTTGGTGTCGGAGTTGGTCCACAGGCCGTAGGTGATGGCCATGGCCAGCACGAAGACCGACAGGCCCAGGAAGATCTTTCCCTGTTCCTTCATCAGGCGTCGCCCTCCTTGTTGCCCTTGCCCAGCTTCGGGGCGTCGTACTTCGCCGGGGTCACGCCGGCGAGGTGCTTGGCCGGCTCACCGTGGTTCTCCAGGTAGTCCAGCGCGGCGATCTCCGGGTGGTGGAGGTCGAAGGCCGGGGATTCGGAGCGGATCCGCGGGAGGGTGAGGAAGTTGTGCCGCGGCGGCGGGCAGGAGGTCGCCCACTCCAGCGAGCGGCCGAAGCCCCACGGGTCGTCCACGGTGACCTTCTCGCCGTACTTGGCGGTCTTCCAGACGTTGTAGAGGAACGGCAGGATCGACAGGCCGAGCACGAAGGAGCCGATGGTCGAGACGGTGTTCAGGGTGGTGAAGCCGTCCGAGGCCAGGTAGTCGGCGTAGCGGCGGGGCATGCCCTCCGCGCCGAGCCAGTGCTGCACCAGGAAGGTGGTGTGGAAGCCGAAGAACAGCGTCCAGAAGGTGATCTTGCCGAGGCGCTCGTCCAGCATCTTGCCGGTCATCTTCGGCCACCAGAAGTGGAAGCCGGCGAACATCGCGAACACGACGGTGCCGAAGACCACGTAGTGGAAGTGGGCGACGACGAAGTACGAGTCCGAGACGTGGAAGTCGATCGGCGGGGAGGCCAGCAGGACACCGGTCAGACCACCGAAGAGGAAGGTGACCAGGAAGCCGACCGTCCAGAGCATCGGGGTCTCGAAGCTCAGCGAGCCCTTCCACATGGTGCCGACCCAGTTGAAGAACTTCACACCGGTCGGGACCGCGATCAGGAAGGTCATGAACGAGAAGAACGGCAGCAGTACCTGTCCGGTGACGTACATGTGGTGCGCCCACACCGTCACGGACAGACCGGCGATCGCGATGGTGGCCGCGATCAGGCCGGAGTAGCCGAACATCGGCTTGCGGCTGAAGACCGGGATGATCTCCGACACGATGCCGAAGAACGGCAGCGCGATGATGTACACCTCGGGGTGGCCGAAGAACCAGAACAGGTGCTGCCAGAGCATCGCCCCGCCGTTGGCCGGGTCGAAGACGTGGGCACCGAACTTGCGGTCCGCCTCCAGGGCGAACAGCGCGGCGGCCAGCACCGGGAAGGCCAGCAGGACCAGCACCGAGGTCAGCAGGACGTTCCAGACGAAGATCGACATCCGGAACATCGTCATGCCCGGAGCGCGCATGCAGATGATCGTGGTGATGAAGTTGACCGCACCGAGGATCGTGCCGAAGCCGGAGAAGGCCAGACCCATGATCCACATGTCGCCGCCGACGCCGGGCGAGTGCACCGCGTCGGACAGCGGGGAGTAGGCGAACCAACCGAAGTCGGCGGCGCCGTTCGGGGTCACGAAGCCGGCCACCGCGATGGTCGAGCCGAAGAGGTACAGCCAGTACGCGAACATGTTCAGACGCGGGAACGCCACGTCCGGTGCGCCGATCTGGAGCGGCATGATCCAGTTCGCGAAGCCGGCGAAGAGCGGCGTCGCGAACATCAGCAGCATGATCGTGCCGTGCATCGTGAACGCCTGGTTGAACTGCTCGTTCGACAGGATCTGGGTCCCGGGACGAGCCAGCTCGGCACGCATGACCAGGGCGAGGATGCCACCGATCAGGAAGAAGGCGAACGACGTGCCCAGGTACAGGGTGCCGATCGTCTTGTGGTCGGTGGTGGTCAGCCACTTGATGATGGTGGAACCCGGCTTCCGGGTCCGCTGCGCCCCGACCGTGACGGCATCGGCGCCCCCGCCGGCCGCGGCGGGCTCGTTGAGGATGGTCACTTCTCTTCACTTCCCATGCCGATGAGGCCGGAGGGCACCCAGCCGTTCTGGCCCTTGGCGCGAAGCTCGGCCAGGTGCTTGTCGTAGTCGGCGCGGTCGACGACCTTGACGTTGAACAGCATGCGCGAGTGGTCGACGCCGCAGAGCTCGGCGCACTTGCCCATGTACTCGCCCTTGACGGTCGGCGTGACCTCGAACTTGTTCACCACGCCCGGCACGACGTCCATCTTCATCATGAAGTTGACGGGCCAGAAGTCGTGGATGACGTCACGCGAGGTGAGGCGGAACTGCACCGACTCGTTGACCGGCAGCCACAGCGTCGGAACCTCCTTGGGGGTTCCGACGTCGTACGCGGCGTCCTTGTTGGCCGGGTCGGGGGTCTCGGTGTTCTCGTAGTTGAACGCCCAGCTCCACTGGAAGCCCACCACGTTGACGTAGTGCTGCGGCTTCTCGGAGGTGGCCGTCAGCTTCGACTCGTCGCGGGCGACGAAGTAGAAGAGGACCGAGACGATGATGATGGGGACCGCGGTGTAGAGCGCCTCGATGGGCACGTTGTACCGGGTCTGCGGGGGGACCTCCACACCGGTGCGCTTGCGCCGGTGGAAGATCACGCTCCAGATGATCAGACCCCACATCAGTACGCCGACCACCAGCGCCGCGATCCAGGAGCCCTGCCACATCTGGAGGACCATGGGCCCTTCCTTGGTGACGGGGCTCGGGAGGCCAAGCCTGGGGAGGTCGTTGGCCGAGCAGCCGGTGGCGGTCGCGATGACGAGGCCCAGTGCCAGCGCCTGAGGCAGCTTCCGCCGCATCGTGCGCCGCGGCGAGCGGTCGGAGCCGTTGGGACTCACGTAGCGCCTTCCCGAAGTCTCGCCCGCCTTCGCGTCGCCCCGGGGAGGAGTGTGAGCCTCCCCGGCGACCCGTCCACGGGCACGGTTTGAATGCTTATGCGGGCCAAACCCTACTCCAGCCTTATGCGCTCCTGACGGGCAGCCCCCGGTAACGCGCCGCCCGCTAGCCCGATCAGGCCCGGTGGGGGCTGCGCCGCAGGTCATCGTAGGCATTCGAGGTCCGTACGCCCGATCGGGGGATGACCTCGGGCGACACCCGTGACGGCCCGTCGGGCGCGGACGAAGCGGACATTCGGGATGATCGACTGACGGCGGGTGAGCCGCGCGACCGACCGGGGACGCGGCCGGGTGTGTCGTTAAATGTGACCGTGTACTTCGACGCGGCCTCGACGGCCCCTCTGCACCCCGTCGCCCGGCAGGCGCTGACCGCCGCCCTGGACGAGGGCTGGGCCGATCCGGCCCGGCTGTACCGCTCCGGCCGGCAGGCCCGGATGCTGCTGGACGCCGCCCGCGAGACGGTGGCCGCGGTGCTGGGCACCCGGGCGGACGAGATCTCCTTCACCGCGAGCGGCACCCAGGCCGTCCAGCTCGGCCTGCTGGGCGCGCTGGCCGGGAACCGGCGGCGCGGCGGCCACTTCGTGCACTCCGCGGTGGAGCACTCCAGCGTGCTGCACGTCGCCGAACGCCACGAAAGCGCCGGGGGCGAGGTGTCGGTGGCGCCGGTCGACCGGGGCGGCCGGGCCGACCCGGCGGCCTTCGCCGCGCTGCTGCGACCGGACACCGCGCTGGCCGCGCTGCAGAGCGCCAACCACGAGGTCGGGACGGTGCAGCCGGTCGGCGAGGTCGCCGCGCTGTGCGCCGGGGCCGGCGTCCCGCTGCTGGTGGACGCGGCGCAGAGCGCCGGTCGGGCGGACGTCCCGGCGGGCTGGTCGCTGCTGACCGCGAGCGCCCACAAGTGGGGCGGCCCGCCCGGGGTCGGGGTGCTGGCGGTCCGCAAGGGCGTCCGGTACGCCTCGCCGCTGCCGGCCGACGAGCGCGAGGGCGGCCGGGTGCCCGGCTACGTCAACGTCCCGGCGATCGTGGCCGCGGCCGCCTCGCTGCGCGCCGTCCGGGCCGAGGCCGAGCGGGAGAACGCCCGGCTGCACGCGCTGGTGGAGCGGATCCGCACCCGGGTGCCGAGGCTGGTGCCCGAGGTCGAGGTGGTCGGCGACCCGGTGCGGCGGCTGCCGCACATCGTCACCTTCTCCTGTCTGTACGTCGACGGGGAGGTGCTGCTGACCGAGCTGGATCGGGCGGGCTTCGCGGTCTCCTCCGGCTCCTCCTGCACCTCGTCCACGCTGACGCCCAGCCATGTGCTGGCGGCGATGGGGGTGCTCACCGAGGGGAACGTCCGGGTCTCGCTGCCGTACGGCACGGCCGAGGCGGACGTGGAGCGCTTCCTCGCGGTGCTGCCGGACCTGGTGGCCGGCGTCCGGGCGCCGCTCGGGCTGGACCTGCCGGCGCCGACGCCCACCGCGATCGGGGCTGCGCCCCGAGCCGAAGGGCGCGCCGGTGCCGAAAGCGAGGAGCGACAAGCGACCGACGGAGGAGGGAGTGCCGGAGCGAGGAGCGTCGGCGCCGGGTCAGAGCGCCCGGAGGCGAGCGGGCGGGTCACAGTGATCGACGCGCTGGGCAAGCGCTGCCCGCTGCCGGTGATCGAGCTGGCGAAGCGGATCGGCGAGGTGCCGCCGGGTGGCACGGTCGTCGTGCTGGCGGACGACGAGGCGGCCCGGCTGGACATCCCGGCCTGGTGCGGGATGCGCGGACAGGAGTACGCGGGCGAGGCCCCGGCCGCCGAGTACGGCGGCGACCGGGGCTCGGCCTACCTCGTCGTCCGGCGGACTACTTGACCAGGCGGGCGCTGATCTCGGTGGCCGCCTCGGCGCCGTAGGCCTCCTCGAAGCGCTTCAGGAAGGCGGCCGGGCGCAGCTCGTACTCCTGGGTGCCGACGGTCTCGATCACCAGGGTGGCGAGCATGCAGCCGATCTGGGCGGAGCGCTCCAGGTCGAGGTCCCAGGACAGGCCGGCCAGGAAGCCCGCGCGGAAGGCGTCGCCGACACCGGTCGGGTCGACCTTGGCCTCCTCCTTGGCGCAGCCGACCACGATCGGCGCCTCGCCCTTGCGCTCGATCCGGACGCCCTTGCTGCCCAGGGTGGTGATCCGGGTGCCGACGCGGGTGAGCAGCTCCTCGGCGCCCCAGCCGGTCTTGGTCTCGATCAGCGCGGCCTCGTACTCGTTGGTGAAGAGGTACGCGGCGCCGTCCACGATCTCGCGGATGTCCTCGCCCTCCAGGCGGGCCAGCTGCTGGGAGGGGTCGGCGGCGAAGGCGTAGCCGCGGGTGCGGCACTCCTGGGTGTGGCGGACCATGCCCTGCGGGTCGTCGGCTCCGACGAGGACGAGGTCCAGGCCGCCGACGCGGTCGGCGATCGGCTTCAGCTCGATGTTGCGGGCCTCGGCCATGGCACCGGTGTAGAACGAGGCGATCTGGTTGTGGTCCTCGTCCGTGGTGCACATGAAGCGCGCGGTGTGCCGGGTCTCGGAGATGTGGACGGAGTCGCAGTCCACGTTGTTGCGCTCCAGCCAGCTGCGGTACTCGGCGAAGTCCGCACCGGCGGCGCCGACCAGGACCGGGCGCAGGCCGAGCACACCCATGCCGAAGGCGATGTTCGGCGCGACGCCGCCGCGGCGGATGTCCAGGGTGTCGACCAGGAAGGACAGCGACACGGTGTGCAGCTGCTCGGCGACGAGCTGGTCGGCGAACCGGCCGGGGAACGTCATCAGGTGGTCGGTGGCGATCGAGCCGGCGACGGCGATACGCACGGGGGGTCTCCTCAGGGTGGCTGCGGGGCCAGCGGGCAGGCGGGGACGAACCCGCCTACGGTACCCGGCCCCGGGGAGCGCCCGGCAAGAGTGCCGCAAGTTGCCGCCCCACGGCCATGGTGGCACCCGTCGCCCTCCTCCGTGTACTACCTCCCGGTAGCACTGGTGGGCGGCCGGGCCCCTGCCTAGGGTCGGCCGTGGGGGGCCCGTCGTGCGGGCCCCGTCGTCGACCGCGGCAGCGTGGCCGCGGCCCTGGATCGGAGCGATACCGGATGATGACCGACCACTGTGCCCTGCCCGTCCTGCGGACCGAGGACGGCGAGACGCTCGACGCCCTGCTGGACTCCTCCCGGCGGCTGCGCCGGTTCTGGCCGCAGCTCGCGGCCGGCCCGGAGCCCGTCGCCCCCGCCTCGACCGGGTTCCGGGTGTCCTCCGGGGCCCAGCGGGTGGTCGCCGGGATGGCCGAGTACGGCTTCTGAGCCCGCGCCGGACCGAATCAGCCGCGCGCGGAACCGGATCCGACCGGAGCACGTCACATCCGCGCGGAGCGGCGAGGAGGCGGCACCGCTGAACCCTCGGGAGGATGTGCAGATGGATCTGGAGACGATGCCCCGGCGCGGTCGGCGAGCGGTGGCCCTGACGGGGCTGGTGCTGGCGGCGGTGGTGACGGTGGCCGGCTGTGGCAGCGGCGGCGGCAAGCCCGCCTCGGACGCGGCGACGAGCGGCTCGGCCGCCGCGTCCGCCTCGGCCAGTGCCTCGCCGCAGGCCCCGGCGGACTCCGTGAGCCCGTCCTCGGCGGCTCCGACCGGGAGTTCCTCCGGGGCCGCGCAGCCGGCCCAGCCGCCGACCGGCTTCACACCCAGCCCGGCCTCGCCCCCGCCCGGGCAGCCGGCCCCGGCCACTCCCCCGGGCAACGGGATCGCGGTGGGCGAGCCGAACCCGAACGGTTCGGACGCGCCCGTCCGTCCGCCGGTCGCCTACCGGGTGGACGGCACCACCAAGCTGACCGTCTACTTCTTCGGCGGGGTCTGCACCACGTACGCGCTGAAGGCGGACGAGTCGCAGCCGGGCCGGGTGGACGTGCTGGTCGTGCCGGGCCCGCCCACCGTCCAGCCGGGGCAGGTGTGCAACGCGCTGGCCAAGCGGCAGTCGGTCGCGGCCGACCTGCGCTCGCCGCTGGCCGGGCGGACGGTGGTCGACAGGACGAGCGGTCAGGAGCTGCCGCTGGAGGGCGACCCGCACATGGGGCCGGACCCGGTCACCCCGGACGTCGCCGGGCGGTAGGCGCCGCGGCGCCCGCGGGCGGAAACGGAAAGGCGGCCCCGGGGATCACCCCGGGGCCGCCTTCCGCAGCGGGCTTAGCTGAACGAGTCGCCGCAGGCGCAGGAGCCGGTGGCGTTCGGGTTGTCGATGGTGAAGCCCTGCTTCTCGATGGTGTCGACGAAGTCGACGGTGGCGCCGCCCAGGTACGGGGCGCTCATCCGGTCGGTGACGACCTTGACGCCGTCGAAGTCCTTGATCACGTCACCGTCGAGCGAGCGCTCGTCGAAGAACAGCTGGTAACGCAGGCCGGAGCAGCCACCGGGCTGGACGGCGACGCGCAGCGCGAGGTCCTCGCGGCCTTCCTGCTCCAGCAGGGCCTTGACCTTGGCCGCGGCGGCATCGGTGAGGAGGATGCCACTCTCGACGGTGGTCTCGTCCTGGACGGTCATCTGCTTTCTCCCGGTCTTGACGACGGTCTGCCGCCAGTGCCAACCAACGGCCGTCCGGTTTCATTTCCCGGGCGGCGATCGATTTCTGCGGCCTGTTCGCGGCTGGTTGTCCGTAGGCCGGGTGTGCCACCCGCGTCCCCTACGCTCCCCATGCTCGCACACCCCCGGAGGGCCGGTCACCGCCCGAGGCACGGATCCGGGTGAACGGGCCCCACGGCCGCCCGTCGGACGCCAGGATGGTCGGCATGATCCTTCGCCAGGTCAGGGACACCGCAGCGGACGCGGAGGTCGTCCGGGAACTGTCCTTCGCCGCGTTCGCCGCACCGCCGTCCGACGACCCCGCGCGGCCGACCCCGCTGCAGCTGGCCCGGACCAGGCACCTGGCGCGCACCGATCCCGGGGGCTGCTGGCTGGCGGAGAGCGGCGGGCAGGCGGTCGGGGTGGTGCTGTCGATGCGCCGCGAGGGCCTGTGGACGCCCTCGCTATTCGCCGTCCGGCCGTCCGCGCAGGGCCGGGGGGTGGGGCGGCTGCTGTTCGAACGGGCGATGGCGCACGCCCGGGGCTGCCTGCGCGGGATGGTCTGCGCCTCCGGCTCCCCGGCGGCGGCCCGCCGCTACCGGCTGGCCGGGTTCACCCTGCACCCGGCGATGCGGCTGACCGGGACGGTGGACCGGCAGGGGCTGATCGATCCGGGCGACATACCGGTGCACCGCGGCAACGCCACCCACCTGCACCTGCTGGACTCGGTGGACCGCCGGCTGCGCGGGTCCGCGCACGGGCCGGACCACGAGCTGATGCTCGGGCACTTCGAGGAGCTGCTGGTCGCGGACGCGCTGGCCGGCAGCGGCTACTGCTACCGGGACGGCGGCACGGTGCGGCTGCTGGCGGCCACCAGCAAGCGGATCGGGGCCCGGCTGCTGCGCGAGGCGCTGGCCCGGGTGCCGGACGGGGCCGAGGCGCGGGTGGAGTACCTGACCGCGGAGCAGGAGTGGGCGCTGGACGTCGGGCTGGAGGTCGGGCTGACGCCGGAGACCGGCGGCTTCGTCGGGGTGCGCGGGATGCGGCCGCCGGCGCCGTACCTGCCGAACGGGGCGTTCCTGTAGACGGGCACGCGTACGGCCCCCTCCGGAGCGCTCCGGAGGGGGCCGTACGGACGTCAGGGGGCTCAGACCATGGTGTCCAGGATCTCCTTGACCATCTCCATGGTGGTGCCCGGGTGCAGGAAGGCGAAGCGGGCGACCGTCTCGCCGTCCCAGCCGGTGGGGGTGACGAAGCCGATCTGGTCCGCGAGCAGCTGCTGCGACCAGCGGTAGTAGTCGTCGTTGGTCCAGCCCCTGCGCTTGAAGCAGACCGCCGAGAGCTGCGGGTCGAACAGCAGCTCCAGGTGCTCGCTCTCGCGGATCAGCTGGGCCGTCTCCCGGGCCAGGGTGAGGCCGGCCTCGATGGCGTCGGTGTAGGCCTGGACGCCGTGGACGGCCAGCGAGAACCAGAGCGGCAGGCCGCGGGCGCGCCGGGTCAGGTGGTAGGCGTAGTCGGTGGGGTTCCACTCGTCGCCCTCGGTGTGCAGGACGTCCAGGTAGGAGGCGTCCTGGGTGTGCACGGCGCGGGCGAGCTGCGGGTTGCGGTAGATCAGCGCGGCGCAGTCGAAGGGGGCGAACAGCCACTTGTGCGGGTCGACCACGAAGGAGTCGGCGTGCTCGATGCCGTTGTAGCGCTCGCGCACCGAGGGGGCGAACAGGCCGGCGCCGCCGTAGGCGCCGTCCACGTGGAACCAGAGGTCGCGCTCGCGGGCGACCTCGGCCAGGCCGGCCAGGTCGTCGACGATGCCCTCGTTGGTGGTGCCGGCGGTGCCGACGACGGCGATCACCGTCTCCGGGTCGGGGTCGGCGGCCAGGGCGGCGCGCAGCGCCTCGCCGGTGAACCGCCGGTTGACGGTCGGGACCTTGAAGGCCTCGACGCCGATGATGTTGAAGGTGTTCTTGACCGAGGAGTGCACCTGGTCGGCGACGGCTATCCGCAGCCGGGCCTCCGGGCCGACACCCAGCTTGCGGCGGGCGGTGTCGCGGGCGACCACCAGGGCGGAGAGGTTGCCCGCCGAGCCGCCGGACACGAAGCAGCCGCCGGCCGACTGGGGCAGGCCCGCGCGGTCGGCGATCAGGCGCAGCACCTGGTTCTCGGCGGCGATCGCGCCGGCCGCCTCCAGCCAGGAGATGCCCTGGAGGGAGGCGCAGGAGACGACCATGTCGAACAGCAGCGCGGCCTTGGTCGGGGCGCACGGGATGAAGGACAGGTAGCGGGGGCTGTCGGCGGAGATGACCGCCCGGGACAGCTCGTGGTCGTAGAGCTTGAGCACGTCGACCGGGTTGTTGCCGTCCTGGTTCAGCAGGCCGGCCAGCTGGGTGCGCAGGTGCTCGCCGTCACCGGGGTGGTCGAGCGGGACGGGGTCGTACTGCAGCCGCTCCCGCATGTAGTCGAAAACCAGGTCGACCAGCTCGTTGTCGGGCCGGTGCATGCGGTCGGGTGCTGCGGACACGGCGGTCCCTCTCGGCGTGGGGGTGTCGGGGGGCGTCCGGTCGGCGGGACGCTTCACCGCGACGACCGGACGTGATCAGCGTAGGCAGCACCGGGCCCTCCCCGCGCGTCGGAACGCGGCTGGTCAGGCAGGTTTCGGGCGTCTTCGGGCGGGTCCGCGCAGGATTCCTGCGTACGGTCCGGGGGCGGCCGGCGGGCGGTCAGCCGATGAGCTGGGAGAGGACCACCGAGGAGCGGCTGCGCTGCACTCCGGGCTCGCGCCGGATGCGCTCGATGACGGCCTCCAGGTGGCGCATGTCGGCGGCCCGCAGGTGCACCAGGGCGTCCGGGTCGCCGGTGACCGTCCAGGCGGCGACCACCTCGGGGAACTGCCGCAGGCTGGCGAGGATCTCCTCGGGGGCGGTGCGCTCGCGGCAGTAGACCTCGACGAAGGCCTCGGTCTGCCAGCCCAGCACGGACGGGTCGAGCACCACGGTGAAGCCCCGCACCACGCCGCGCGCCCGCAGCCGGTCGATCCGCCGGCGCACGGCGGTGGCGGAGAGGTTCACCTGCAGCCCGATCTCGGCGTACGAGGCGCGGCCGTCGCTGCCGAGCCGGGCGAGCAGGAGCCGGTCGGTCTCGTCCAGGTCGGCCCCGACCACCTCGTGCGCTCGGCTGCTGGTCATGGGTGAGGGGCTCCACGGGTCGTACGGGGGGTTCGGCGGGGCGCTCCGGCGGTGGGCTGCCACTGCCGAAACGGTTCGCCACCATTCTGGCGGATGACCTGGACGAGTTCACCGCCGTCGGATGACGGGCGGGCGGCCGTCACGGGACGAGCAGCACGATCTTCCCCCGGGTGCGGCCCTCGGCGCTGAGCGCCTGGGCGGAGGCGGCCTGGGCCAGCGGGAAGGTGGAGGCGACGGTGACGGTCAGCCGGCCGTCGTCGGCGAGCGCGGCCAGCTCGGCGAGGTCGTCGGCGTCCGGGCGGACCCAGACGTACCGGCCGCCGAGCGCCTTGACCCCGTAGTCGGTGATCGAGGCGATCCGGCCCGGGTCCGCCACCAGGCCGGCCGAGAGCTGGACGGCGCCGTGGCCGACCAGGTCGAGGGCGGCGTCCACCCCGTCGGGGGCGAGCGCGCGGACCCGGTCGGCCAGGCCCTCGCCGTACACCACCGGCTCGGCGCCGAGGCCGCGCAGGAAGTCGTGGTTGCGCTCGGCCGCGGTGCCGATCACCCGGGCGCCGCGGGCCCGGGCCACCTGCACCGCCAGGTGGCCGACCCCGCCCGCGGCGGCGTGCACCAGGACGGTCTCCCCCTCGGCGAGGCGCAGCGCCCGCAGGCCCTGCAGGGCGGTGAGCCCGGCCAGCGGCAGGCCGCCGGCCTGCGCCCAGTCCAGCGCGGCCGGTTTGCGGGCCAGGGTGCGGACCGGCGCGGAGACCAGTTCGGCGTAGGTGCCGTGCTCGACGGCGTCCTTGCGGACGTAGCCGTACACCTCGTCGCCCGGGGCGAACTCGGTGATCCCGCCGCCGACCGCGCGGACCACGCCGGCCACGTCCCAGCCCATGACCAGCGGGAAGTGCGCGTCGAGGATGCCGTCCAGGGCGCCGTCCCGGACCTTCCAGTCCACCGGGTTCACCCCGGCCGCCCGGACCTCGACCAGTACGGAGTCGGGCCCGACCTTGGGGTCGGGCAGGTCGGTGTACTCGACCACCTCGGGGCCGCCGTAGCGGTTGATCGCGATTGCTTTCATGGGCTCAGCCATACCCGTCGGCTTCGAAGTATCGATTCGGCCACGCCCGGAAGCATCCGATTCGACGAGCGGTTCTCGTCACATCGACAGGATGGCCATCGTCACTCTGACGCTAAGCGGTTAGAATAGATAGCGTCAGTTAGACGAAAAGGCCCCACCGCTAGCTCGGCCGCACAGAAGGGCACCCGCCCGTGACCACCACCATCACCGAGACCCACGGCGTCGACCCCACTCCGACGCCGCTCGCTCTGCTGCTGCTCGGCCGCGAGGCCGACCCGAACAGCGAGCGCGGCGTCGAATGCCCCGGTGACCTCCCCCCGGCCTCCGACCCCCACCTCGTCGAGCGCGCCCGCGCGGCCAAGGCCGCGCTCGGCGACCGCGTCTTCATCCTCGGCCACCACTACCAGCGCGACGAGGTGATCGAGTTCGCCGACGTCACCGGCGACTCCTTCAAGCTCGCCCGCGACGCGGCCGCCCGCCCCGAGGCCGAGTACATCGTCTTCTGCGGCGTGCACTTCATGGCCGAGTCCGCGGACATCCTCACCAGCGACCGCCAGCAGGTCGTCCTGCCGGACCTCGCGGCCGGCTGCTCGATGGCCGACATGGCCACCGCCGAGCAGGTCGCCGAGTGCTGGGACGTGCTGACCGACGCCGGCATAGCCGACGCCACCGTCCCGGTCTCGTACATGAACTCCTCCGCCGACATCAAGGCCTTCACCGGCCGGCACGGCGGCCTCATCTGCACCTCCTCCAACGCCAAGCGCGCCCTGGAGTGGGCCTTCGAGCAGGGGCAGAAGGTGCTCTTCCTGCCCGACCAGCACCTCGGCCGCAACACCGCCGTACGGGACATGGGCTTCTCGCTGGACGACTGCGTCGTCTACAACCCGCACCGGCCGAACGGCGGCCTGACCGCCGAGCAGCTGCGGGACGCCAAGATGATCCTCTGGCGCGGCCACTGCTCGGTGCACGGCCGGTTCAGCCTGGACTCGGTGAACGACGTCCGCGAGCGGATCCCCGGCGTGAACGTCCTGGTGCACCCCGAGTGCAAGCACGAGGTCGTCGCGGCCGCCGACATGGTGGGCTCGACCGAGTACATCATCAAGGCGCTGGACGCCGCCGAGCCCGGCTCCAAGTGGGCCATCGGCACCGAGCTGAACCTGGTCCGCCGCCTGGCCAAGGCGCACCCGGACAAGGAGATCGTCTTCCTGGACCGGGCGGTCTGCTTCTGCTCGACCATGAACCGGATCGACCTGCCGCACCTGGTCTGGGCGCTGGAGTCGCTGGTCGAGGGCCGGGTGCCGAACGTGATCACCGTCGACCCGGAGACCGAGACGTACGCCAAGGCGGCGCTGGACCGGATGCTGGCCCTGCCGTAGCCGTCCGCGGACAACAGCCGAAGGGCGGGCCCCCTCCGTGGTGGAGGGGGCCCGCCCTTTCGTCTGGCAGCGGCCGCGGCCCTACTCCGGGAAGCCCGGGATCACGCCCTCGCCGTCGGCCATCAGCAGCTCGCGGACCTCGTCGATCGTCGCGTCGGCGCTCGGCAGGATCAGCTCGGACGGCTCCAGCGAATCCAGCGGCACCGGGGTGCCGTACTGCTTCACCGCCTCGATGAGCTTGCCGTAGGCCTCACGGAAGAGCGCCTCGTCCCCCGACTCCACTGCGGTGACGAGCTCGGCGTCGAGCTCGTTGAGCAGGTTCAGGTGGTCGTCGCCCACCTCGTACTGCCCCTCACCCATGACCCTCATGATCATGCCGTGCGTCTCCCTGGTTCGTGGGGTCGAGCTCAGATCACTTGTTGTAGTTGATGCGCGGGGTGTCCTGCTGCGGCTGCGGCTGGACGTCCTGCTTGCCCTGCTCGATCGCGGCGGGGCCGGCCGAGGAGGGACCGGAGAGCTCGGCCTTCATCCGGGCCAGCTCCAGCTCGACGTCGGAACCGCCGGCCACCCGCTCCAGCTCGGCCTCGATGTCGTCCTTGCGGCCGAGACCGCTCGCGTCGTCGAGCGCACCGGAGGCCAGCAGCTCGTCGATCGCGCCCGCCCGGGCCTGCATCTGGGCGGTCTTGTCCTCGGCACGCTGGATCGCCAGGCCGACGTCGCCCATCTCCTCCGAGATCCCGGAGAAGGACTCGGCGATGCGGGTCTGCGCCTGGGCGGCGGTGTACGTCGCCTTGATGGTCTCCTTCTTGGTGCGGAAGGCGTCCACCTTGGCCTGAAGTCGCTGGGAGGCGAGGGTGAGCTTCTCCTCCTCGGCCTGGAGCTGCTGGTACTGCGTCTCCAGGTCGTTGATCTGCGACTGCATGTTGGCCTTGCGGGTCAGCGCCTCGCGGGCGAGGTCCTCCCGGCCGAGCGACAGCGCCTTGCGGCCCTGGTCCTCGTACTTCGCCGACTGCTGCTGGAGCTGCGTCAGCTGGAGTTCGAGCCGCTTGCGCGAGGTCGCGACATCCGCGACACCACGCCGTACCTTCTGGAGCAGCTCAAGCTGCTTCTGGTAGGAGTAGTCAAGCGTCTCACGCGGATCCTCCGCCCGATCCAAGGCCTTGTTCGCCTTGGAGCGGAAGATCAGCCCCATACGCTTCATGATTCCGTCGCTCATGGGCCTCGGGTGCCCCCTTCTCCGGCCTGCGGTCTCTATCTCGTTACCAGACACGACGAGTGTATGTGCAGCGAGCCCTTCGCCGCAGTGCACCTGCCTGCAACAAGACTGCTACAGCGACCAGTGGCGTTTCCTCCTCCCCCGGGTGGATCCGCCCCTCATCCCCCCCATCGTCCATCCGACTGATCCCCTACGGGAAGGGCCCGGGAAACCCGCTTCGGACGGCGACCTGGCGGTATCGATATGCGTTCGGTTCCGAGGGCGCCCGTGGAAGCCGCGTCGCACCCCGTACGCTGGTGGTGTGTTCCGACGCCGTTCAGATGATGCCGCCGCCTCCGCCACCGTGCTGGAGAAGCAGGACGAGACGACCCAGGCCCGCGATCCGCAGGCCAAGAAGGGCCGCCCCACCCCCAAGCGCAGTGAGGCCGAGGCCAACCGGCGTACCCGGGTGACCGTGCCCAAGGACCGCAAGGAGGCCGCCCGCCAGGGGCGCGAGCGGATGCGCGCCGAGCGCGAGAAGCAGCGCCAGGCGCTGGTGAACGGCGACGAGCGCCACCTGCCGGCCCGTGACAAGGGCCCGGTGCGCAAGTTCGCCCGCGACTACGTGGACTCCCGCTGGTCACTGGCCGAGTTCTTCCTGCCGGCCGCCGTGGTCATCCTGGTGCTCAGCATCGTCAAGGTGCCGGCGCTCCAGCTGCTCTCCACGCTGCTGTTCCTGCTGTTCTTCGTGCTGGTGATCCTGGACTTCGTCCGCCTCGGCTTCGGCCTGCGCAAGCAGCTGGCCGAGCGCTTCGCCGACCAGAACACCCGCGGCGCCGTCGCGTACGGCATCATGCGCACCCTCCAGATGCGCCGGCTGCGCCTGCCCAAGCCGCAGGTGCGGCGCGGGGAGAAGCCCTGACCGCCGAACCGGTCGGCTCCGGCTGGGCCCCGCCCTCCTGGGAGGGGCCCGGCCTCTACGCACTCCCCGGGCAGGGCGGCGCGCTGCCGGGGCAGGGCGACGGCGGCCACGACCGCCTCGCCCAGGAGCGCCGGCTGCCCTCGCGCAGCGGCTCCTTCGCGGGCGGCACCGGCGCCTGGCTGGACCGGCTCGGCGGGCTGCGCAACTTCGTCCGCCAGGAGCTCGTCGCCCGCCAGCTCGCCGAACAGCTGGCCGGCCGCAGCGGGCAGCGCGTCCTCGACATCGGCTGCGGCCAGGGCACCCAGGCCCTGCGGCTGGCCCGGGCCGGCCACTACGTCACCGGGATCGACTCGGACCCGGTCGCGCTCGGCGTCGCCCAGGGGGCGCTCGCCGAGGAGCCGCCGGAGGTCCGCGGCCGGATGCAGCTGCTCAGCGGCGACGGCCACCAGTGCGGGCGCTGGTTCGGCCCGCGCAGCTTCGACGTGGTGCTCTGCCACGGCGTCCTGATGTACCTGCCCGACCCGGACCCGATGATCGCCTCGCTGGCCCGGCTGCTGGCGCCCGGGGGGCTGCTCTCGCTGCTGGTCCGCAACCGCGACGCGCTCGCCCTGCGGCCGGCCGCCGCCGGGGACTGGCGGGCCGCCCTGCACGCCTTCGAGAGCGACCGGTACTACAACCGGCTCGGACTGGCCGCACGGGCCGACCGGCTCGCCGACCTCACCGTCACCCTCTCCGAGGTGTCCGTCCCGCTGCGGCACTGGTACGGCGTGCGGGTCTTCACCGACAGCGCCCCGGACGACGCGGCCCCGCCGGTGGACGGGCGGCAGCTGGCCCAGCTCCTGGAAGCCGAGGACCGGGCCGGCCGCACCGACCCGTACCGGCAGGTCGCCGCGCTCCTGCACGTGATCGGGGCGAAGTAGCCGCGCCGCGGCCGCTCCACCCCGTCCGCGCTACTCCTCGCCCAGGCTCATCGAGTAGACGACCCGGTCGTCCTCCAGCAGCACCGCGGTGTCCACACCGTCCTCCGCGAGCTGCTTCCAGGTCTCCCCGATCCAGGTCTCGGCGTCCCCCTGGCCGGCGAACTCCTCCTGGCCGGCGCCCGGCGTCACCGCGCTGCCGTCCGCCTTCTCGTACCGCCACGTCCAGACCATGCCGGCTCCTCCCACTGACCACGCTGCCTGTGTTGCTGCGCACCATAGCCTGCCCGGCCCGATCTTCCGTATGCCTGCTCCGGCAGGATGGACGGCATGGCGACCCGATCCGAGCCCACCCGTCCCCCGCTGCCCCGCACCCTGCTGCTCGGCGGCGCCCGCTCCGGCAAGTCCACCCGCGCCGAGCAGCTGCTCGCCGACCGTCCGGACGTCCTGTACGTGGCCACCGGCGGCACCCGCGACGGCGACGCCGAGTGGGCCCAGCGGGTCGCGCTGCACCGGGAGCGCCGGCCGGCGAGCTGGCGCACCGCCGAGACCTGCGACCTGGAGGCCGTGCTGGCCGACCCGGACGACCCGGCACCGGTGCTGGTCGACTGCCTCGCCCTGTGGCTGACCGCCGTGATGGACGAGTGCGGCGCCTGGGACGACGAGGTCTGGGCGGCCGGCGGCGAGGCCGCCGTGCAGCGCCGCTGCGAGGCGCTGGCGCGGGCCTGGGCGGCCACCGGACGGACCGCCGTCGCGGTGAGCAACGAGGTCGGCATGGGCGTCGTCCCGGCCACCGCCGCGGGCCGCCGCTTCCGCGACACCCTGGGCCGGCTCAACATGGCCGTGGCGGACGCCTCCGAGCGGGTCCTGCTGGTGGTGGCCGGTCAGGTGCTGACCGTCAAGCCAGCCGTTGGCTGAACACCCGCGCCGTGTAGCCTTCCGGACGATGGACACGACCGTGGATCTCGATACGTTCTCCTCGCTCGTCGAGCGCCCCGACGAGAGCGCCCGGCGGGCCGCCGAGGAGCGCTGGCAGGCGGCCGACCGGCCGCGCGGCGGGCTCGGCCGGCTCGAGGAGCTGGGCAGCTGGCTGGCCTCCGTACAGGGGCGCTCGCCGGTGCTGCCCGTCTCCGCCCCCAAGGTGCTGCTGTTCGCCGCCGACCACGGCGTGGCGGCGCTCGGGGTCTCCCGGATGCCCGCCCGGGGCGGCACCGCGGCCCGGGTGCGGGCCGTGCTCGACGGCAGCGCGCCGGTGTCCCGGCTGGCCGCGCGCTACGGCGCCCAGGTGCGGGTCGTCGACGTCGCCGTGGACGCCGACCCGACCGACTTCCCGGACGAGGTGGTCGCCCACCGGATCCGGCGCGGCTCCGGGCGGATCGACGTCGAGGACGCGCTCACCGCCCAGGAGACCGTCCGGGCGTTCCGGGCCGGCATGGCCGTCGCCGACGAGGAGGCCGACGCCGGCACCGACCTGGTGCTGCTCGGCGACCTCGGGGTCGGCGCCACCACGGTGGCCGGCGTGCTGGTCGGCGCGCTCTGCGGGACCGACGCGGCGGCGGTGACCGGGCGCGGCTCCGGGATCGACGACCGGGTGTGGATGGTCAAGTGCGCCACCATCCGGGACTCGCTGCGGCGGGCCCGGCCGGTGCTCGGCGACCAGCTGGCCCTGCTCGGCGCCACCGGCGGCGCCGACTTCGCCGCGATCACCGGCTTCCTGCTCCAGGCGGCCGTCCGACGGCTGCCGGTGGTGCTGGACGGCGTGGTCTCGGCGGCCTGCGCGCTGGTCGCGCAGCGGATCGCCTTCCGGGCTCCGGAGTGGTGGCGCGCCGGGCAGTCCAGCGGCGAGCCGGCCCAGGCGAAGGCGTACGACCGGCTGACCCTGACGCCGCTGCAGGACCAGGGCATCACCATGGGCGAGGGCGTCGGCGCGCTGCTGGCGCTGCCGCTGCTCCAGGCCGCGGGGGACGTGCTCGCGGACGAGGCGCCGAAGCCCTTCGTGCCGGCGGCGCCGGGCGCGCCGAAGGAGCAGCCGAGGCTGCCCTCGGCGGCGGATCTGCTGCGGAAGCTGTAGCGGCGGCCCCGGCCGTCCGGAGAACGCCCCTTCGCCGGGGCGTTCTTGCTTTCCCGCCCTCTCCTACTGTCCTGCTGTCTGACTGTCCTGCTGTCTGACCCTTCGAGAGGAACACGCACATGACGGACCGCGGCGACCGGGCCGGCTGGGCCGAGGGCCTGCGGTTCGGGTTCGGGACGCTGTCCGTGCTGCGGGTGCGGGTGGAGCGCTGGGACCGGGCCGCGGCGGCCCGGGCGATGGTGACGGCCCCGGTGGTCGGGCTGGTGCTGGGCACCCTGGCGGCCGTGGTCGGGGCCCTGGTGGCCTGGCGGGCGGGCGGGCCGCTCGGCGCGGTGGCCGCGGTGGGGGTGCTCGCCGGGCTGACCCGGGGTCTGCACCTGGACGGCCTGGCGGACGTCGCCGACGGGCTGGGCAGCGGGAAGCCGGCCGAGGACGCGCTGCGCATCATGAAGCAGTCCGACATCGGTCCGTTCGGCGTCCTGACCCTGGTCCTCGTCCTGCTCGCCCAGGTGGCCGCGCTGGCCGGACAGTTCGGCCACTCCCCGCTGCGCGGCGCGCTCGTGGTGCTCGCCTCGGCGACGGCCGCCCGCTGCGCGCTCGCCTGGGGCTGTCTGCGCTCGGTGCCGGCCGCCCGGCCGGGCGGGCTGGGGGCGATGGTCGCGGGCACCGTGCCGCCCGCCGGGGCCGCCGCCGCGACGGCCGCCGCCGCGCTCGCCCTGGCCGCGGCCGGACTGCTCGACGGATGGTCAGTTCTCCGCCTCCCGCTGGCCGTTGCGGTCGGCACGGGCTGCTCCTGGCTGCTGCTCCGGCGGTGCGTGCGCAGGTTCGGCGGGATCACCGGGGACGTGCTCGGCGCGATGGCCGAAACCGCCGCGACCGCCTCGCTGTTCGCCCTGGCGTTGCTCGGCTGACACCGGGCGGCGCGTGATCCCACCATGCGGACTACCATGCGTGGAGCACCGCAGCCCTGCACCGTGGCAGGTCCTGCCCGCCCGGCGCGTACCGAGGAGCCGGGGCCTCTGGTGTACGCGGCCACCCCGGCGGACGCGCGCAGCCAGGGGGCCCGGACCCGGAGGCCCGCCGGCGGACGGCCTGCGACGGCGCGGGCTGCGCCGGTGCGGCAGCCTCGCCGTGGCCGGCCGTGGACCGCGAAAGAACAGGACGCATTACGTGACTGCATTGTCTGTGAGCACCTCCTCCGCCGCCTCGCTGCGCGCGGACGCCCTGGTGGTCGGTGTCGCGAAGGGCCCGAAGGGCATCGTGCTGGCCCCCGGTGCCGAGGCCGTGAACGAGGCGTTCGAGGGCAAGCTGACCGAGGTCCTCAGCACCCTGGGCGCGACCGGCGCCGAGGGCGAGGCCGTCAAGGTCCCCTCCCCCGCCGGCCTGAAGGCCGCGCTCGTGCTCGCGGTCGGCCTGGGCGAGGCCGCCGAGGACGGTTACGCGCTGGAGACGCTGCGCCGCGCCGCCGGTGTCGCCGCCCGCACCCTGGCCGGTGCCAAGAAGGCCGCGCTGGCCCTGCCGGCCGAGTCCGCGGCGGACATCGAGGCGGTCGCGCTGGGCGGCCTGCTCGGCTCGTACGCCTTCGGCACCTACAAGGGCGACGGCAACGGCAAGGAGCCGGTCGGCGAGCTGGTCGTGCTGGCCGCCCGCAAGGGCAGCAAGGACGCCAAGGCCGCCGTGGAGCGCGCCACCGCGATCGGCGAGGAGATGAACCGGGCCCGCGACCTGGTCAACACCGCGCCGAACGACCTGAACCCGAAGAGCTTCGCCGCGCTCGCCCAGGCGGCCGGCAAGGAGCACGGCCTCAAGGTCGAGGTGCTGGACGAGAAGGCGCTGACCAAGGGCGGCTTCGGCGGCCTGATCGGCGTCGGCATTGGCTCGGCGAACCCGCCCCGCCTGGTGAAGGTGGCCTACACCCACCCGAAGGCCAAGGCCACCCTGGCGTTCGTCGGCAAGGGCATCACCTACGACTCGGGCGGCATCTCGCTGAAGCCGGCCGGCCACAACGAGACCATGAAGTGCGACATGGCCGGCGCCGCCGCCGTGTTCGCCGCCGTGGTGGCCGCCAAGCGCCTGGGCCTGGCCGTCAACGTGACCGGCTGGCTGGCGCTGGCCGAGAACATGCCGTCCGGCTCCGCCACCCGCCCCGGCGACGTGCTGCGGATGTACGGCGGCAAGACCGTCGAGGTGCTGAACACCGACGCCGAGGGCCGCCTGGTGCTGGCCGACGCGATCGTGCGGGCCGGCGAGGAGAACCCGGACGTCATCGTCGACGTGGCCACCCTGACCGGCGCCATGGTGCTGGCCCTGGGCAACCGCACCTTCGGTGTGATGTCGAACAACGACGAGCTGCGCGACGGCCTGCACGCCCTGGCCGGCGAGGTGGGCGAGCAGTCCTGGCCGATGCCGCTGCCGGCCGACCTGCGCAAGGGCATGACCGAGTCGACCATCGCCGACCTGGCCAACATGGGCGAGCGGATGGGCGGCGGCCTGGTGGCCGGCCTGTTCCTGAAGGAGTTCGTGGCCGAGGGCACCGACTGGGCGCACCTGGACATCGCCGGCCCGGCGTTCCACGAGAGCGCGCCGTACGGCTACACCCCGAAGGGCGGCACCGCGAGCGCGGTGCGCACCCTGGTCCGCTTCGCCGAGCAGCGGGCGAACGGCAAGGCCTGACCCGGACACCCCTGACCCGGGGCGTCCCCCGGTCCAGGACCCGCTGCGACGGGGCCCGGCGCGTGTGCGCCGGGCCCCGTCGGCGTTCCGGCCCGGTTACCCGCGAGTAGGCCGGAGCGCCGCGACGCACGCCTGTTCGCTGCGGGCGAAACTTTGTTCCACAGTGCGGAAGAAGCCGTGGCGGATGGCGCGGAAGACGCCCGTCCGGCGGCTGTCAACACCGCTCTGAGCTGCGATGATGCCCTTCCGTCGGGGGCGTTCCCGCCCCGGTGACCACTCCGCGGGACACCCCTGGGGCGGACCCGGACATCAGCCACCGTGAACAAGTGCGAAGATGTATTTCCGGCACGACTGGGCGCCCCACAAAGGCTTCCGACCCACCGGACCGCGACCGGCCCGGCGACCCACCCCATGCATGGAGGACGTGACGTGGCGAACGACGCCAGCACCGTTTTCGACGTAGTCATTCTCGGAGGCGGAAGCGGCGGTTACGCCGCGGCGCTCCGCGCCGCTCAGCTGGGCCTGAGTGTTGCCCTGGTCGAGAAGGGTGAGCTGGGCGGCACCTGCCTGCACCGCGGCTGCATCCCGACCAAGGCGCTGCTGCACGCCGCGGAGATCGCGGACGAGACGAAGGAGGCCGCCGAGTTCGGCGTCCTGGCCACCTTCCAGGGCATCGACATCAACGGCGTCCACAAGTACAAGGACGACGTGATCGCCGGCCTGTACAAGGGCCTCCAGGGCCTGGTGGCCTCCCGCAAGGTCACCTTCATCCAGGGCGAGGGCAAGCTCTCCTCGCAGACCTCGGTGGACGTCAACGGCCAGCGCATCGAAGGCCGCCACATCGTCCTGGCCACCGGCTCCGTGCCGCGCTCGATCCCGGGCCTGGAGATCGACGGCAACCGCGTGATCTCCTCGGACCACGCCCTCAAGCTCGACCGCATCCCGAAGTCGGTCGTCATCCTCGGCGGCGGCGTGATCGGCGTCGAGTTCGCCTCGGTCTGGAAGTCCTTCGGCGTCGAGGTCACCATCGTCGAGGCGCTGCCGCACCTCGTCCCGCTGGAGGACGAGAACTCCTCCAAGCTGCTGGAGCGCGCGTTCCGCAAGCGCGGCATCAAGTTCGAGCTGAAGGCCCGCTTCTCGGGCGTGGAGTACACCGAGACCGGTGTCCGCGTCTCCACCGAGAACGGCAAGCAGATCGACGCCGACCTGCTGCTCGTCGCCATCGGCCGCGGCCCCGTCTCGGCCGGCCTCGGCTACGAGGAGAACGGCGTCGCGATGGACCGCGGCTACGTCCTCGTCGACGAGTACATGCGCACCAACGTGCCCACCATCTCCGCCGTCGGCGACCTCGCCCCGACCCTCCAGCTGGCCCACGTCGGCTTCGCCGAGGGCATCCTGGTCGCCGAGCGCCTGGCCGGCCTCAAGCCGGTGCCGATCGACTACGACGGCGTTCCGCGGGTGACCTACTCCAACCCCGAGGTGGCCTCCGTCGGCATCTCCGAGGCCAAGGCCGTCGAGCTGTACGGCAAGGACAAGGTCGTCACCCTGAAGTACAACCTGGCCGGCAACGGCAAGAGCAAGATCCTGAAGACCGCCGGCGAGATCAAGCTCGTCCAGGTCAAGGACGGCGCCGTGGTCGGCGTCCACATGGTCGGCGCCCGCATGGGCGAGCAGGTCGGTGAAGCCCAGCTGATCTACAACTGGGAGGCGCTCCCGGCCGAGGTCGCGCAGCTCATCCACGCGCACCCGACCCAGTCCGAGGCCCTGGGCGAGGCGCACCTGGCGCTGGCCGGCAAGCCGCTGCACGCGCACGACTGATCACGCCCCACCCCCTTTCCCGGTACTTCCCGTACGCAAGTACTTCCCGTACGCAAGACTTGATAGGAGTCGCTGAAACCATGGCGGTCTCAGTAACACTGCCCGCGCTGGGCGAGAGCGTTTCCGAGGGCACCGTCACCCGCTGGCTGAAGGCCGAGGGTGAGCGTGTCGAGGTCGACGAGCCGCTGCTGGAGGTGTCGACCGACAAGGTCGACACCGAGATCCCGGCCCCGGCCTCCGGCATCCTGGCCTCGATCAAGGTCGCCGAGGACGAGACCGTCGAGGTGGGCGCCGAGCTGGCGATCATCGACGACGGCTCGGGCGCCCCGGTCGCCGCCGCGGCCCCGGCCGTCGAGGCCGCGTCGGCCCCGGTCGCCGCCCCCGCTCCGGTCGCCGCCCCGGCTCCGGTCGCCGCTCCGGCCCCCGTTGCCGCCCCGGCCCCGGCCGCCGCTCCGGCCGCCGACGCCACCCCGGTGCTGCTGCCCGCTCTGGGCGAGTCGGTCACCGAGGGCACCGTCACCCGCTGGCTGAAGGCCGAGGGCGACACCGTCGAGGTCGACGAGCCGCTGCTGGAGGTGTCGACCGACAAGGTCGACACCGAGATCCCGTCGCCGGTCGCCGGCACCGTGGTGAAGATCCTGGTCGCCGAGGACGAGACCGCCGAGGTCGGCGCCCAGCTCGCGCTGATCGGTGCCGCCGGTGCCGTCGCCGCCGCCCCGGCCCCGGTCGCCGCTCCGGCTCCGGTTGCCGCTCCGGCTCCGGCTCCGGTTGCCGCTCCGGCTCCCGTTGCCGCCCCGGCTCCGGTCGCTGCCCCGGCCCCCGTCGCTCCGGCCGCTCCGGTCGCCGCCCCGGCTCCGGTCGCCGCCCCGGCTCCGGTTGCCGCTCCCGCCCCGGTTGCCGCTCCGGCCCCCGTTGCCGCTCCGGCTCCGGTCGCCCCGGCCGCCCCGGTGGCCGACAGCGGTGACGCCTACGTCACCCCGCTGGTGCGCAAGCTCGCCGCCGAGCACGGCGTCGCGCTGTCCTCCGTCGCCGGCACCGGCGTCGGCGGCCGCATCCGCAAGCAGGACGTCATCGCCGCCGCGGAGGCCGCCAAGGCCGCTCCGGCCCCGGTCGCCGCTGCCGCCCCGGCCGCCGCCCCGAAGGCCGCCGCCGCGCCGTCCGCCCTGCGCGGTCAGACCGTCAAGATGACCCGCATGCGCAAGGTCATCGGCGACAACATGCTGAAGGCGCTGCACGAGCAGGCCCAGCTGACCAGCGTGGTCGAGGTGGACGTCACCAAGATCATGTCGCTGCGCGCCAAGGCGAAGGAGGGCTTCCTGGCCCGCGAGGGCGTCAAGCTCTCCCCGATGCCGTTCTTCGTCAAGGCCGCCGCCCAGGCGCTGAAGGTCCACGCGGTCGTCAACGCCCGGATCAACGACGCCGAGGGCACGGTCACCTACTTCGACACCGAGAACATCGGTATCGCGGTGGACTCCGAGAAGGGCCTGATGACCCCGGTCATCAAGGGCGCGGGCGACCTCAACATCGCCGGCATCTCGAAGAAGACCGCCGAGCTGGCCAGCAAGGTCCGCGACAGCAAGATCACCCCGGACGAGCTGTCCGGCGCCACCTTCACCATCAGCAACACCGGCTCGCGCGGTGCGCTGTTCGACACCGTGATCGTGCCGCCGAACCAGGTCGCCATCCTGGGCATCGGCGCCACCGTCAAGCGCCCGGTCGTCATCGAGGCCGACGGCGGCACCGCCATCGGCATCCGCGACATGACCTACCTGTCGCTCTCCTACGACCACCGCCTGGTGGACGGCGCCGACGCCGCCCGCTACCTGGTCGCGGTCAAGGAGATCCTGGAGGCCGGCGAGTTCGAGGTCGAGCTCGGCCTCTGACCCCACCGGGTCCCCGCGGCACCCCGCGTACGGAACCCCGCGTCGTCCCCGGACGGCGCGGGGTTCCGCCGTTCCCGGCCCCCGGGCGCACCGGGTTCCGGGACCCCGGGCACACCGGGCACGGGCCCGTGTCGAGTCGTGGCATGCGCGGAGGCGGCCGAACGGGGATGCTTGAGCGGTGATGGACGAGACGGACTTCTGGCAGATCATCGACGACACCCGGGACGCCGCCGACGGCGACCCCGACGAACAGGCCGACCTCCTGGTGGAACGGCTCCTCCAGCTGACCCCGGACGACGTGATCGACTTCGCCCGGCTGTTCCAGGCGCGGTTCCGGCGCGCCTACCGCAACGACCTGTGGGGCGCGGCCTACCTGCTGCTCGACGGCGCCTCGGACGACTCCTTCGACTACTTCCGCTTCTGGCTGATCGGCCAGGGCCGCGAGGTCTTCGAGGGCGGACTGGCCGAACCGGACGACCTGGCGGACCTGTTGCCGGAGTTCGACGAGGAGGAGGACGGCGACGCCGAGGACCTCGGCTACGCCGCCGACGAGGCGTACGAGCGGCTGACCGGGCTGCCGCTGCCCGAGGTGGGCGGGCGGCAGGCCGAGCAGCCGTCCGGGCCGGCGCTGGACTTCGACGACCCGGACGTGATGGCCAAGCGCTACCCCAAGCTCTGGGAGCGGTACGGGGATTAGGGCGTACCGGCCGGGCCGGCGGACCGGCCCTCGCGGTTTCGTCAGGTGCTGCTGCCGGAGGAGCTGTCCTGCTGGATGCCGTTGAGGATCTGGTCCAGCGCCGAGAAGTCCGGCGCGGCCGGGCTGTCGTCCACGCCGCCCTCCATGACCACGTAGCCGCCGCCCTTGGCCGGGAGGGCGGCCAGCAGGACGTAGCCCTGGGTGCCGTCCGTGGTGCGGATGTGCCAGCGGGTGGCGTAGCCGAGCACCCCGGCCACCCTGACGTACCCGGATCCCGCGTCGGTGTGCGAGCTGACCCCGGAGAAGATCTGCCCGGCGTAGACGGGGATCTGGGCGTCGGCGGCCGCCTTGGGGGTGGTCCCCTGGACGGTGTCCTTCTCGACCGAGAACTGGCCGCGGATGCAGGAGCTGCCGTCCGGGCAGCTGTAGCGGCCGGTGCCGAGGTAGACCGTCGAGTGCGGCGGGTTGGTGGACACGTCCCAGCCGTCGAAGACCGGCACGGTGATCGCGTGCTGGGGGTCGGGGACGGTGCTCTTGACCACCGGCAGGGGCTTGGGCTTGGGGGTGGGCGTGGGCACGGTGGGGCTGGGGCTCGACGTGGGGCTGCCGCTCTGGGTCACGGTGACCGTGGGGTCCGGGGTCGGGTCCGCCCTCCGGTCGCCGCCGCCGCTGAACACGATGCCGGCGACGATCCCGCCCACGGCCAGCACGGCGACCGCGATGCCGATGACCAGGCCGGTCTGCGGCCTGGCCTTGGCCGCCGGGGGCGGCGGGTAGCCCGGGCCCGGGTAGCCGTAGCCGGGGCCCTGGCCGGGGTAGGCGCCCTGGAGCGGGTAGCCGCCCTGGGCCTGGCCCTGGGTCTGGTAGGCGTCCTGGCCCGGGTAGCCGTGGGGCGGGAGCTGGTGGGCGTCCTGGCCCGGGTAGCCGTAGGCCGGGGCCTGGTGGGCGTCCTGGCCCGGGTGGCCGTAGGGCGCCGCCGGGCCGCCGGGGTAGCCGTAGCCGGGCCGCTGGTCGGACGGCGGCCGGGTCTGGGTGGGGGCGTCGGCGAGCCCGCCCGCGACGCCGTCCTGGAGCGGTCGGACCTCGCTGCTCCAGGCGTTGCCGTCCCACCAGCGCTCGTGACCGGGGGTGCCGTCCGCACCCGGGACCGGGTACCACCCGGGAGGCGTCGAGTTGCTCACGGGCGTACGGTACCCGGCGCGGCGGCGGTCCAGACAGCGCGGAACCGTCACGACTCGGCACCGGCCCGGAACGCCGAACATCCGCTCGCGGCAAGCCTGTTCGGATCTTCGGCGCGGTCCCGGGCGGGCTCGGCGGGGTGCCGTCCGGGGCTCAGTCGGCCAGGCGGCGGGCCATCCAGACGTCGTCCACGTACCGGCCGTCGATGAGGAACTCCTCGGCCAGCGAGCCCTCGACGACGAAGCCGCAGCTCTCGTAGAGCCGACGGGCCGGGGCGTTCCAGCCGAGCACCCGCAGGGTCAGCTTGCGGGCGCCTTCGGCCCGGGCCGCCGCGCAGGCCGCCTCGACCAGCCGGCGGCCGATGCCCCGGCCGCGGACGGTGTCGTCGACGGCCAGGCCCTGGATCTGCCGGACGTGCCGGTTGCTCGCCAGCGGGGTGGCCGGGACCTGACGGATGTAGCCGACGATCCGGCCGTCCAGCACGGCCAGCAGGTACTGCTCGGCCGGGTGCCGCTCGTCGAAGACCGGGTCCTCGACGGGCGGTCGCGGGGAGACGTCGGACAGGACGGACCAGGCGGCGTGGTTGAGGACGGCGAGTTCGCGCTCGTCCTCGCTCCGCGCCGTACGGATGATCAGATCGTCGTCAGGCATGCGCGTCATGCTAACGGGACGCATGCGAAGGTGACGGGCGGTCGGGAACACCGCGGGAGCGGGCGGGAGCTGCGAGGATGGGCGCATGCGCATCGCTGTCACGGGTTCCACGGGTTTGATCGGTTCGGCGCTCGTCCGCTCCCTGCTGGCGGACGGCCACGAGGTGGTCCGGCTGGTCCGGCACCGCTCCAAGACCGGCCCCCGGCCGGACGGCAGCACGGCGATCGGCTGGAACCCGCTGCTCGGCGAGGTCGAGCGGGACGGGCTGACCGGGGTCCAGGCCGTGGTGCACCTGGCCGGCGCCGGGGTCGGCGACCGCCGCTGGACGGACTCCTACAAGCGGGAGATCCGGGAGAGCCGGGCGTACGGCACCGAGACGCTGGCCGTCGCCCTGGCCGCGCTCAAGGAGCCGCCGCAGGTCCTGGTGAGCGCCTCCGCGGTCGGCTGGTACGGACAGACCGGCGACCGGGTGATCGACGAGGACTCCCCCGCCGGGGACGACTTCCTGGCCGAGGTCTGCCGGGAGTGGGAGGACGCCGCCAGGCCGGCCGAACGGGCCGGGATCCGGGTCGTCCACCCCCGCACCGGGATGGTCCTGTCCGCGGCCGGCGGGGCGGGCGGACGGCTCTTCCCGCTGTTCAAGCTGGGCCTCGGCGGGCGGCTCGGCAACGGGCGACAGTACTGGAGCTTCATCTCGCTGCACGACGAGGTGGCCGCGCTGCGGTTCCTGATCGACCACGACGGCCTCTCCGGCGCCTTCAACCTCACCGCGCCGAACCCGGCGACCAACGCCGAGCTGACCACCGCGCTCGGGCGGGCGCTGCGGCGGCCCACGCCGTTCCCGGTGCCGGAGGCGGTGCTCAAGGCGGTGCTGGGCGAGCTGGCGGTCGAGGTGGTCGGCAGCCACCGGGTGGTGCCGCGGCGGCTGCTGGACGCGGGCTTCCGCTTCACCCACCCGGACGTGTACTCGGCGGTGCTCGCGGCGATGTGACCGGTGGGCGTGCGCGCGGGGACGCGACGCCTGGGCGTGCGCGCGGCGGTGTGACGGATGGGTGTGCGCGCGGGCATGTGACGCGTGGGTGTGCGCGCGGGGCGTGCGGAGCCGTGCGTACTCCGACCGCGGCATCCACCCTGGCCAGCGGCATATGCCGGGCCCGGCCCGAGGGGGCCCGAGGAGGGGGCGCACGGGAGCACATGGTGGGCGCGTCGCACGCCCCCGGTGACCGTACGCGCCCGCCGACCCCCGAACCCGGCCGCCACGGCGCACTGTCCGTGACCGCGCCCCTGCCCGGTGCCGCACAACCCTCCCCGGCCCTCGGATCCGGCCCGATGCGCTTGTCTGATGCTCGTACTGACTGGGCATCACCCTCCACGGACCGTGTCCCGGCACCCCGCTGCCTGCGTCGGCCGGAGCCCCGGGACCAGGGAGGGAGCACCCCAGTGCCCACGTACGACTTCACCCGCCGCGCCCGCCGGCCGTCCGACCCGGACGTCGTCGTGGTCGGCGCCGGACTCGCGGGCCTGGCCGCCGCCCGCGCGCTCACCGGCCACGGCCTCGACGTCCAGGTCCTGGAGACCACCGACCGGATCGGCGGCCGGATGGCCACCCGCGAACAGGACGGATTCCGGCTCGACGACGGCAGTCACCTGCTGAACACCGCCTTCCCCGAGCTGCGCCGCACGCTCGACCTCGACCGCCTCGACCTGCGCCCGCTCGCGCCCGGCGTGCTGGTGCACAGCGCCGGCCGCCGGTACCGCGCCGGGGACCCCCAGCTCGCCGTCGCCCGGCAGGCCGCCGCCCGGGCCCCGCTCGGCAGCCCGCTGGACAAGGCCCGGCTGGCCGGCCGGCTCGGCCGGCTCGCCACCACCCCGGTCGGCCGGCTCCAGGCCCGCCCGGAGACCACCGCCGCCCGCGCACTGGCCGGCCACGGCCTCGCCCAGCGCACCGTGGACGGCTTCCTGCGCCCGCTGCTCAGCGCACTGCTCTCCGATCCCGCCCTCGGCACCAGCAGCCGGATCGCCGACCTGGTGCTGCGCTCGTACGCGCGCGGGCGGCTCTGTCTGCCCGCCGGCGGGATCGCGGCGGTACCGGCCCAGCTGGCCGCCGCCCTGCCCGCCGGAACCGTCCGCACCCGGGTGCAGGTCACCTCGATCGCCGCGGACGGCGTCGAGACCCTCGCGCACGGGCGGATCGGCGCCCAGGCCGTCATCGTCGCCACCGACGCCCGCTCCGCCGCCGGACTGCTGCCCGGGCTGCGGCTGCCGGACTTCCACCCCGTCACGACCTTCTACCACGCGGCCGACACCGCCCCGCTGGGCGAGGCCGTCCTGCTGCTCGACGGCGACCGGCCGAACGGGCACCCGCCACTGGTCTCGCACTCGCTGGTGCTCAGCGAACTGCACCCGTCCTACGCCCCGGCCGGCCAGGCGCTGATCGCCACCACCGTGCTCGGGCGGCGCGCCTTCGACGTGGGCGGCCCGGCCGGGCTGGAGCCGGCCGTCCGGGCCCGGCTGACCGAGCTGTACGACGTCCCGACCTCGGGCTGGCAGTTCCTCGGCGTACGGCACGTCCCGGACGCGCTGCCCGCGATGCCGCCGCCGCACAACCCCCGCCGCCCGGTGCGGCTGCTGGCCGGGCTGTACGTCGCCGGGGACCACCGGGACACCAGCACCGTGCAGGGCGCGCTGGTCTCCGGGCGGCGGGCGGCGCAGGCGGTCCTGGGCGACCTCGGCGTCCCGGCGGACGCCCGGGAGGCGGAGGCGGCGGCCTGACGGCGGAACGGGTGGCCGTCGGGGCGGTCCGAGCGGCGGGGCGGCAGGGGCGGCCGTTGCCACCGCCGGAGCGCATCGGGGCACCGGGACACACCAGCGGTCTGCCGGGGTGACAGACCGACGGCGTGCCAGGATGCCGGGGTGCCTGCTCTGACCGTTCATCGGATGGTTTCGACCGTTCGGCCGGTTGCGCGGTGAGCGCCGCCGCCCAGCCGCTGACCCTGATCCTGATCCCCGCCGCAGCCGTGGCCGCCCCGCTGCTCGCCGACCGGCTGCTGCGGTGGATCGCCGTCCCGACCGTCGTGTTCGAGATCGTGCTCGGCGTCCTGATCGGCCCGGACGTCCTGGGCTGGGCGCACGTCGACGGCCTGGTCGACGCGCTCTCCCAGTTCGGCCTGGCCATGCTGATGTTCCTGGCCGGCTACGAGATCGACTTCGCCAAGCTGCGCGGCGGCCCGCTGAAACGGGCGGGCACCGCGTGGCTGGTCTCGGTGGCCGTCGGGCTCGGCGTGGGCGCGCTGGTCAACCGGGACCCGCTGGACGGCGCCTTCGCCGGGCTGGTGCTCACCACCACGGCGCTCGGCACCATCCTGCCGATCCTCCGCGACTCCGGTGAACTGCCCACGCCCTTCGGCTCCCTGGTGATGGCCACCGGGGCGGTCGGCGAGTTCGGGCCGATCATCGCGATCGCCGCCCTGCTCAGCGGCAACTCCCCGGCCCGCACGGCGGTCATCCTCGGGGCCTTCGCGGTGATCACCACGCTCGCCGTGTTCGGCGCGCGCCGGCCCCGCCCGGCCTGGACCACCCGGCTGATCGAACGGACCCTGCGCACCTCCGGGCAGTTCGCGATCCGCGCGGTGATCCTGGTGCTGGCCGCCATGGTCGCCGCCGCGCTCTGGCTGGACCTCGACATGCTGCTCGGGGCCTTCGTCGCCGGGATCGTCTCCCGGCTGCTGCTGGCCGGCGTCCGGCAGGCCGAGGAGGAGGTGATCGAGGCCAAGCTGGAGGGCATCGGCTTCGGCTTCCTGGTGCCGGTGTTCTTCGTGGTCAGCGGGATGAACTTCGACCTGGACGCCCTGCTGGACGACCCGGGCACGCTGCTGCTGGTCCCGGTGTTCCTGCTGCTCTTCCTGGCCGTGCGGGGGCTGCCCGCCGCGCTGCTCGCCCCGGCCGGGCTCGGCCTGCGCGACCGCGCGGCGCTCGCGCTGTACGGGGCGACGGCGCTGCCGCTGGTCGTGGTGATCACCACCATCGAGGTGGACGCCGGGCACCTGCCGTCCTCCACCGCGGCGGCGCTGGTCGGCGCCGGGATGCTGTCGGTGCTGGTGTTCCCGCTGGCGGCGCAGCGGGTGCGCGGCGGCGCGCGGCCGCCGGTGGCGGCCGACGCGGATCAGCCGAGGGTCCGGGCCGAGAGCTGGTAGGCCCGGGCCTCCGTACGCCGGGTGCGTGAGGCCCGTCCCCACGCACTCCGCCGGTCAGTTCACCTCCGCGCTCAGATCACTCCCGCCTGCCGGGCCGTCTCCTCGAAGGCGCGGGCCACCGGGCTGCCGCGGTAGGGGGTGAGGCGGCGGTGGAAGTCCCGGACGTACTCCAGCGAGCGGGCCGAGCGCATCTCCCCCGCCGCCCGCAGCGCGTCGGTGGCCATGGTGCACGCCTCGTCGAGGTCCCCCATGCCGAGCCGGGCGGTGGCCAGCACCAGGCGGCAGAAGATCCGGCTGCGGGCGTAGGCGGGCGAGCGCAGCCGCAGCGACTTCTCGGCGTGCTGCGCGGCCGTCCGCCACTGCTGGAGGTCGCGGTAGCAGTGGGCGAACTCGTCGGAGAGCTGGGCCTCGTCGAAGTACCGCGCCCAGGAGGGCAGTTCGTCGCCCGTCCGGGCCGCCGCCAGGGCGCGCTCGGCGCGCACCAGGGCGGTGGTGCAGGACCGGACGTCGCCCAGCAGGCCGTGCCCGCGCGCCTCGGCGGCGTGCATCAGCGACTGGACGACCGGCGGCACGGCGGTGCCCACGCCCTGCTGGGCGACCCTGGCGAGCTGGACCGCCTCCCGGCCGTGGCCGAGGTGGACGGCCTGCTGGCTCATCGTCACCAGCACGTAGCCGCCGAGCGCGCGGTCCCCGGCGGCCTGGGAGAGGCGCAGCGCCTGGACGAAGTAGCGCTGGGCGAGGCCGTGCGCGGCGATGTCGAAGGACGTCCAGCCGGCCAGCCTGGTGAGGTCGGCGACGGCGCCGAACAGGGCCCGGCCGATCTGCTCGCCGTAGCGGCCGCGCAGCATCGGCTCGGCCTCGCTCTCCAGGTAGCGGACCAGCGCCTGGCGGGCGTGGCCGCCGCCGTAGGCGTGGTCGAGCGCGCGGAAGAGGTCGCCGACGGCCCGGATGGCGGCGATGTCGCCGCGGCCGACCCGCAGGGTGGGGCGGGACTCGCGGGCCGGGTCGGTGTACGGCGGCTCGACGGCGACCGGCGGCCGGCGGCTCTGGATCGGCACCCGGCCGATGGTGGGGGCGGTGCCGGTCGTCCCGGCGGTGCTGCGCGCGGTGGGGGCCCCGGGGGCGCCGGGGGCCGGGCCGCGCAACGGGCTCCCGGGGGACGCGCCGGGCGCACCCGGCGCCGGGGCGCCGGTGATGGCCGCGGAGGTGGCGCTGCCGGAGGGTGGACCGGTGGCGGTGTCCGGCCGGGCCAGGGTGGAGCCGTCCCGGGCGACCCGCTCGTCGGTGCGGCCGATCAGCCAGTCCCGGCTGGGGACGACCAGGCCGGCCGGGGTGAAGGCGATCCGGCGCAGCTCGGACTGCGGGCCGTTGTCCTTGCGCCACATGCTCGCCACGATGTCCACCGCCTCCTGCGGCGTCTCGGCGAACTCCAGGCCCGCGTAGACCGGGGCGCAGGCGTCCAGGCCGAGGTCCTGGGCGGTGAGGCGGCGGCCGAGCCGGCGGGTGAAGACCTCGGCGATCAGCGCCGGGGTGGCCCCGCGCGGCTGCTGGCCGCGCAGCCAGCGGGTGACCGAGGTCTTGTCGTAGCGCAGGTCGAGGCCGTGCTCCAGGCCGAGCTGGTCGACCCGGCGGGCCAGGCCCGCGTGCGAGAAGCCGGCCTCCTCGATCAGCGCCGCGAGCTGGCCGTTCTGCGGGGCCGGGCCGGAGTGGCCGGCGCCGCGGGCCGGGGCGGGCGCGACGGGGTTCTCGTGCCGGTCGGGTGTGGCCTGCACCGGCAGCCGCAGGTCGTCGGCGTCCGGGGCGTCGGCGGTCAACGTGTCGGTGGTCGACGCGTCGGCGGTCATGGCGTCGGCGGTCAGGGCGTCGGGGGCGTCCGGAAGGGTCCGGCCGACCGGACCTCGGTGCTGGCCGAGCGGGTCGAGCGGTCCGTACGCCGGGCTGTCGGTTGCAGGCCGTTGGGGCATGTCTGTCAACACCTCTCGGACGTCGCACCGGGCCTCACCAGCACTTCGGCGGCCTGGGGCGGCGCCCCCTGTCGGGAATCGGCGTGAATGTAGCGAGCATTCGGGCGCTATGGGTGGATCTGACCGAGCAATCCACCGAACGGGTGAAGCAACCGCGCCCATTGTGGGGAAGCGGAGCCGGGAGGGGTTTGGTCTTCCGTAGCCGAACCGTCGGTGGTTCCGGGGGCCTCTCCGAGGGCCTCTCCGAGGGCCTCTCCGAGGGTCGATCCGCCGTTCGGGCTGCGGGTCGCCGTCATGGCGGACGACGCCACAACCTGGCGGGATGCTGTGGCGGTCCGCCACATGGGAGCGGGGCCGCCGGATTCCTACCGTTCTGGGCCATGGACACCTCTACTGCCCGCCCGCTCGCCGGGCGCACGGCCATGGTCACCGGGGCCGCCTCGGGCATCGGCCGGGCCTGCGCCGAGGCCTTCGCCGGGGCCGGCGCCCGGGTCTACGTCGTCGACCTCGCGGCCGGCCCGGCCGAGGAGCTCGCCGAGCGGATCGGCGGCCGCGCGATCGTCACCGACCTCGCCGACCCCGGGGCCGTGGACGCCCTCCCGGACGACGCCGACATCGTCGTCAACAACGCGGGCCTCCAGCACGTCGCCCCCGTGCACGAGTTCCCGCCCGACCGCTTCACCCTCATCCAGCGCGTCATGGTCGAGGCCCCCTTCCGCATCCTGCGCCGCACCCTGCCGCACATGTACGAGCAGGGGTGGGGCCGGGTCGTCAACATCTCCTCCGTCCACGGCCTGCGCGCCAGCGCGTTCAAGTCCGCGTACGTCACCGCGAAGCACGCGCTGGAGGGCCTGAGCAAGACCGTCGCCCTGGAGGGCGCGCCGTACGGCGTCACCAGCAACTGCGTCAACCCGGGCTACGTCCGGACCCCCCTGGTGGAGAAGCAGATCGCCGCCCAGGCACTCGCCCACGGCATCCCCGAGGACGAGGTGGTCGAGCGGATCATGCTCGACCGCACCGCCGTGAAGCGCCTCATCGAACCCGACGAGGTCGCCCAGCTCGCCCTCTGGCTCTGCTCCCCCGCCTCCTCGTACATCACCGGCGCCAGCCTCCCCGTCGACGGCGGCTGGACGGCGCACTGAGCGGCGGGCGCTCCGCGGTCCGGCCGTCCCTCTCATAGGGAGAGCGGGCACATTCGACCCCGGGACTGTGTGGGCCGCCCACATAGTCCCGGGGTCGGCCGCTTCCTACCTTGTGGCGACATCGTCTCCCCCCTGGTTCTGGAAGTGGTGGCCATGAGCACCTCCGCACGAGGTACGGCGGCGAGCAGTTCACTCCCGAGAGTGGTGGCTGCGAGCCTGATCGGCACGACGATCGAGTGGTACGACTACTTCCTGTACGGAACGGCGGCGGCCCTGGTGTTCGGGAAGCTGTTCTTCCCGCACAGCGATCCGCTGACCGGGACGCTGCTCTCCTTCCTGACCTACGCGATCGGCTTCGCGGCGCGGCCGCTCGGGGCGCTGGTGTTCGGGCACTTCGGGGACCGGGTGGGGCGGAAGAAACTGCTGGTGGTGAGCCTGCTGCTGATGGGCGGGTCGACCACGGCGATCGGACTGCTGCCGACGTACGACTCGATCGGGGTCGCGGCGCCGGTGCTGCTGACGGTGCTGCGGCTGGTGCAGGGCTTCGCGCTCGGCGGCGAGTGGGGCGGCGCGGTGCTGCTGGTGTCGGAGCACGGGGACCAGCGGCGGCGGGGCTTCTGGGCGTCATGGCCGCAGGGCGGGGCGCCGGCCGGGAACCTGCTGGCGGCCGGGGTGCTGTCGCTGATGACGGCGGTGCAGTCGGACGCGGCGTTCCTGGCCTGGGGCTGGCGGGTGCCGTTCCTGCTGTCGGCGGTGCTGGTCGCGGTCGGGATGTGGATCCGGCTCGCGGTGGACGAGTCGCCGCTGTTCAAGCAGGCGCTGGCGGCGCAGCAGTCCCGGAAGGCTCCCGAACGGCCGCCGCTGGTCGAGGTGTTGCGGAACCACTGGCGGGAGGTGCTGGTGGCCATGGGCGCGCGGATGGCGGAGAACATCTCCTATTACGTGATGACGACGTTCGTGCTCGTGTACGCCGTCAACCACGCCCACTTCTCCAAGCAGACCGCGCTGAACGCCGTGCTGGTCGCCTCCGCGATCCAGTTCGCGCTGATCCCGCTGTTCGGCGCGCTGTCCGACCGGGTCGGGCGCAGGCCGGTCTACCTGGTGGGCGCGGTCGGGGTGGGCGCCTGGGCCTTCGTCTTCTTCGGCCTGGTCGACACGAGGTCCTTCGGCTCACTGCTCGCCGCCGTGACCGTCGGACTGGTCTTCCACAGCGCCATGTACGCGCCCCAGGCCGCCTTCTTCTCCGAGCTGTTCGCGACCCGGATGCGGTACTCGGGCGCCTCGATCGGGGCCCAGTTCTCCTCCGTGGCGGCCGGCGCCCCGGCGCCGCTGATCGCCACCGCGCTGCTCAAGGACTACGGCAGCGCCACCCCCATCGCGGTGTACGTCGCCATCGCGGCGGCGGTCACCGTCCTGGCGGTGCTCTGCGGCCGGGAGACCAGGGGCCTGGACCTCGCGGAGGTCGAGGGGCAGGCCGGCCAGGACGGCCCGGAGCCGGACGCCGCCGCGGCCGGAAGGCCCGCCGTCGTCTGAGGGCCGAGCCGGTACGATCGCGCTTTCTCGGAACCGACGGAACCGACGCCGATTGGCAGCACGCACCATGAACCACCCTCAGGAAAGCGCCGCGCCCGCGCTGCGGCGACTGCTCGACCTGCTCGCCTCCGGCGCCGCCACCGAGGACTTCGCCGACGTGCTGGCCGACGCCCGCCGCCGCGGGGCGCCGGCCGCCGTCCTCGCCGAGATCGACGACGCCACCTGGCAGGCCCTGCGGGTCCACCGCACCCTGCGTCAACACCGGCGCCGCGAAGCCGAGTTGACCGCCCTGTTCGACACCGCCGGGGACCTCGCCGCCTCCCGGGACCTGGACACCGTGCTCCAGGCGATCGTCCGCCGGGCCCGGATGCTGCTCGGCACCGACACCGCCTATCTGACCCTGCCGGACGAGGCCGCCGGCGACACCTACATGCGGGTCACCGACGGCTCGGTCTCCGTCCTGTTCCAGACCCTGCGGCTCAGCCTCGGCCACGGCCTGGGCGGGCTGGTCGCCCAGACCGCCCGCCCGTACGCCACCCCCGACTACCGCACCGACGAGCGCTTCCACCACACCGGCACGATCGACGCGGGCGTGCTGGACGAGGGCCTGGTGGCGATCATCGGGGTGCCGCTGCTGCTCGGCGGGCAGGTCATCGGCGTCCTGTTCGCCGCCGACCGCTCGCCGCGCGCCTTCTCCCCCGACGAGGTCGCGCTGCTCTGCTCGCTGGCCGCGCACGCCGCGATCGCCCTGGACACCGCCAAGTCGCTGGCCGACACCCGGGCCGCGCTCGCCGAGCTGAACGCCGCCAACGAGCTGGTCCGGGCCCACTCCGCCGCCGTCCAGCGCGCCGAGCAGGCCCACGACCGGCTCACCGACCTGGTGCTGCGCGGCGCCGAGGTGCCGGACGTCGCCGCCGCCGTCGCCGCCCTGCTGGGCGGGGAGATAGCGGTCCTGGACGCCGAGGGCGAGCCGCTGGCCGGACGCTCCGCCCCCGCCGCCGAACTGGCCGAGGCGGTCGCCGCCTCCCGCGCCGAGGGCCGGTCCGTACGGCACCGCGAGCAGTGGGTCTGCGCGGTGCTGGCCGGGCACGACGCGCTCGGCACCATGGTGCTGCGCGGCCGCCCCGACCTCGACGACGCCGACCGGCGGCTGTTCGAGCGGGCCAGCGTGGTCACCGCCCTGCTCCTGCTGCTGCGCCGCTCCGTCGCCGAGACCGAGAACCGGATCCGCGGCGACCTGCTCACCGACCTGCTGACCGCCCCCGAGCGCGACCCGGCCGGGCTCACCGCCCGCGGCCGCCGGCTCGGCGTCGACCTCGCCCGGCCGCACCTGGTGCTGGTCGCGGAGCCGGCCGACGGGAAGACCGACGAGCGCGGACGGCTGGCCGGGGCGGCCCGGCGCTACCTGTTCGGCTCCCGGGGCGTCAGCGCCGAGCACGCCGAGACGGTGGTGCTGCTGACGCCCGTCGAGAGCGGCAGCGGCGGCAGTGGCAGCGGCGGCGCGGTCGGCGCCGGCGACCCCGAGGAGACCGCCCGGCAGGCCGCCGAACGGCTGGCCCGGCTGGCCGGGTTCCCGGTCACCGTCGGCGCGGGCCGCCCGGCCGCCGGGCCGTCCGCGCTGGCCGCCTCCTACGGCGAGGGCCTGCGCTGCCTCCGGGCCCTGCGGGTGCTCGGCCGGGCCGGGGAGGGCGCCTCCGCCCGGGCGCTCGGCTTCCTCGGCGTGCTGCTCGGCGACGGCCACGACGTGGACGGCTTCGTCGGCGCGACGCTCGGCCCGCTGCTGGCCTACGACGCCCGGCGCGGCACCGAGCTGGTCCGCACCCTGCGCGCCTACTTCGACTGCGGCGGCAGCCTGACCAGGGCCAAGGACGAGCTGCACGTCCACGTGAACACCGTGGTCCAGCGGCTGGACCGGGTCGAGGCGCTGCTCGGGCGGGACTGGAACCAGCCGGAGCGGTCGCTGGAGCTCCAGCTCGCGCTGCGGCTCCAGCTGCTCGCGGGGGGCTGAGCGGGGCAGGGCGGCCTAGCGGGCTGGGCGGGGCGGCTGCCCGCAGGCGGCTGAAGGGGTTCGGACGGGCTGGGCGTACAGTGGCGAGGTTGGTCTCGAACGCCTGGCAAGGAGCGGCAGCGGTGAGCGAGAACGTGCGTTTTGTTCGCATGGGCATAGGTGAGCGGACCGTGCCCTACCAGGAGGCCTGGGAGGAGCAGCAGCGGCTGCACGCGCTGCGGGTCGCGGACGAGATCCCCGACACCGTCCTGCTCCTGGAGCACCAGTCGGTGTACACCATGGGCAAGCGCACCAACCCCGCCGACCTGCCGCTGGACGGCACGCCGGTGGTCGAGGTCAACCGCGGCGGGGAGATCACCTGGCACGGCCCCGGCCAGCTGGTCGGCTACCCGATCGTCAAGCTGCCCGACCCGATCGACGTCATCGCCTACGTCCGCCGGCTGGAGGAGGCGCTGATCCGCACCGCCGGCGAGTTCGGCATCGACTCCACCCGGGTCGAGGGCCGCAGCGGGGTCTGGGTGCTGGGCGAGTCCATCCCGGACGCCGTGGTGGACCCGGCGCAGGTCGTGGACATCGGCAAGCTGACCCTGCGGATGGGCCTGCCCCTGGGCATCGACCCGCGCCTGGCCGGCCCCGAGTACGCCCCCTCCAACGCCGGCCAGCGCGGGGACGACCGCAAGCTCGCCGCGATCGGCGTGCGGGTCGCCCGCGGGGTCACCATGCACGGCTTCGCGCTCAACTGCGACCCGGACATGACCTGGTTCGACAAGATCGTGCCGTGCGGCATCCGGGACGCGGGCGTCGCCTCGCTCACCGGCGAGCTGCGGCGCGGGCTGTCCGCCGCCGAGGCGGCACCGGTGGTCGAGCGGCACCTGGCGGCCGTCCTCGCCGAGCTGCCGGAGCCGGCGCTCAGCCGCTGAGCCCCGCTGCCCGGCTCCGGCGCACCGCCGGACACCCAACCTGATGTGCCCTGACGGCCGTCCGCCCCGACAGCCGTCCGCCCCGCTGTCCTGACGGCCGTCGGAAATCCCGGCGGCCGCTGGGAATCTACCGACCGGTAGCCATGTTGCCCTGCGATTGCAGGGCAACAGGCCCGACGAAGGCCGTACAACCACAGGCGTACCCTGGGGGTACCCCGTCTAGTTCTAGGAGTCGCACGTGTCCGCTGTCGCGCCCGACGGCAGGAAGCTGCTCCGCCTGGAGGTCCGCAACAGCGAGACCCCCATCGAGCGGAAGCCCGAGTGGATCAAGACCCGCGCGAAGATGGGCCCGGAGTACAACGCCCTCCAGTCGCTGGTGAAGAAGGAGGGGCTGCACACGGTCTGCCAGGAGGCCGGCTGCCCCAACATCTTCGAGTGCTGGGAGGACCGCGAGGCGACCTTCCTCATCGGCGGTGACCAGTGCACCCGCCGCTGCGACTTCTGTCAGATCGACACCGGCAAGCCCGCCGAGTTCGACCGCGACGAGCCGCGCCGGGTCGCCGAGTCCATCGTCACCATGGACCTCAACTACGCCACCATCACCGGCGTCGCCCGCGACGACCTGGAGGACGGCGGCGCCTGGCTGTACGCCGAGACCGTGCGCCAGGTGCACGCGATGACCGCTGACCGCGCGGCCGGCCGCACCGGCGTCGAGCTGCTCATCCCCGACTTCAACGCGGTACCCGAGCAGCTGGCCGAGGTCTTCTCCTCCCGCCCCGAGGTGCTCGCGCACAACGTCGAGACGGTGCCGCGGATCTTCAAGCGGATCCGCCCGGCCTTCCGCTACGAGCGCTCGCTGGACGTCATCACCCAGGCCCGCGCGGCCGGGCTGGTGACCAAGTCCAACCTGATCCTCGGCATGGGCGAGACCCGCGAGGAGGTCAGCCAGGCACTGGCCGACCTGGTCGGCGCCGGCTGCGAGCTGATCACCATCACCCAGTACCTGCGCCCCTCGCTGCGCCACCACCCGGTGGAGCGCTGGGTGAAGCCGCAGGAGTTCGTCGAGCTCCAGCAGGAGGCCGAGGAGCTGGGCTTCGCGGGCGTCATGTCGGGCCCGCTGGTGCGGTCCTCGTACCGGGCCGGCCGGCTGTACCGGCAGGCGCTGGAGCGGCGCGAGCAGGCCGCGGTCTGACGGTCTCCTGACCGGTACGGTCCGATCGGGCCGGTCGGACCGTTCGGTCCGACCGTGTTGTTCGAGCCAGGGAAAGGGCGGAGCTTCGGCTCCGCCCTTTCGGTTTCACCACGCTTTGACGGCCTGGTCACGGGCTGGTAACACGGGGTGGGGACGCTGGACGCCTGGTGAGTGTTCGATTCTTCTCGGCCACCACGGCCGGCTCGGTCACCACGGCCACCACGGCCGTCTCACCCGGCTCGGCCGGCTCGGCCCCCATCAGCCCGGAGAGGAGCTGTTCGGCATGCGGATGCGGATCCGATCGGTCGGAGTGGCACTGCGGTACGCCGAGAGCGTCCTGCTGGCCCCCGGCCAGCAGCACGCGCGCCGCAACGCGTGGGCGGCGGTGTGCGAGAACCGCCGGTACGCGGCGGACCGCCGGCACGACGACGCGGAGGCCGCCCGGACCACGCCGCAGCCCCTCTCCACGCCCCCGGGCCGTCCCGCGCCACGGACCCGTTCCACGCCACGGAAGTGAGCCCCCGGCGTCGCTGTGCGCGACGGCGCACCGGCGCACGGGTCACGGTTGGGGCGAACGGGTACCCGGGCTTGGATATCCCGTACCCGTGCCACGTACCATGAGCGTTATGGCGAGGGAAACATCCGAGAACCCCGGACGGCTGAAGCAGATCCGTCTGGCGTACACCATGACCAAGAAGGTCGACACCAAGATCGGCCTGATCATCGCCGGCGTCGGCCTGCTGACCTTCGGCGTGTTCCTCGCCATCGGCTTCGCGATCGAGCATCCCGTCTACCTGGGCATCCTGGGCTTCATCGTGGCCGTGCTGGCCATGGCGATCGTCTTCGGGCGCCGGGCCGAGCGCGCCGCGTTCGGGCAGATGGAGGGGCAGCCGGGCGCCGTCGCGGCGGTGCTGAACAACATCCGGCGCGGCTGGAGCTCCAACAGCACCCCGGTCGCGGTCACCCGTAGCCAGGACGCGGTCTACCGCGCCGTGGGCCGGGCCGGCATCGCGCTGATCGGCGAGGGCAACCCGAACCGGGTCCGCCAGCTGCTGGCCTCCGAGAAGAAGAAGATGGCCCGTGTGGTCGGCGACGTGCCAGTGCACGACATCGTGGTGGGCAACGGCGAGGGCGAGATCCCGCTGAAGAAGCTCCAGATCCACCTGATGCGCCTGCCCCGCGCCATCACCGCCGCCCAGGTCACCGAGACCAACGACCGCCTGCGCGCGCTGGGCGACCTGCTCTCCAAGGCGCCGATCCCCAAGGGTCCGATGCCGAAGGGCGCCCGGATGCCCAAGGGCGGCCAGGCCCGCTGACCCTCCCCCGCCCCTCACGACACGAGAACGGCCCCGCTGAATCCTCAGCGGGGCCGTTTCGGCGTCGTCCGGCATCTGCTGCCGGGCTTGTCCGGACCGTGCTAGATGCGGACCTCGACGGTGCCGACCGCCTTGTCGTGCAGGCCGCGGGTGTCGCGGTCCCAGACCAGCGGCGGCACCACCAGGCAGAGCAGCAGGGTGCGCAGCAGGACCTGCGGGATGGTCGCGCGGCGGCCGTCCAGCCGGACCACCCGGAGGCCGAACAGCCGCTTGCCGACCGTCGTGCCGGTGGTGGACAGCATCAGGGCCGCGACGAGGAAGTACAGCGGGCTGGTCCACAGGTTGGCCTCGGCCTGGTCGCCGCGGGCGATCAGCCCGTACGAGATCAGGGCGACGAGCCAGCCGTCCACGAACAGCGCGCCGATCCGGCGGCCGGGGCCGGCGATCGAGCCGGAGCCCTCCTTGGGCAGCCCGAGGCGCTCGCCGCGGTGGCCGAAGTCGGCGCCCATCTTCTCGGCGGCCGCCCGGGGGCCGTCGATCCACGATCCCAACGCTTCTCTGGTGTCCACGAATCCACACTAACCGGGCTGACGGGTCGCACCGCCACCGGCTCCCCTCCGGCCGGGGCATCACCCCCGACCGGGTGAATCGTCATCCCGGCCCCCTTCCAAGTGGTCCAGACCACTTGCGGAAGGGTGCGCAGCTGGGCGGGGCGATTTGTACCGTCCCGTACATCTTTGCCGCCCGCGAGGCGACCGTGGTTAACATCTAGGAAACGAGCGGGTCACCGGCTGGAAACGACCCATTCCTATGGTGAGCCCAATTCGCACGCCGAGGAGGATGGATGTTCAACAACGCCGCCGAAGTGAAGCAGTACATCCAGGACAACGACGTGAAGTTCGTCGACGTCCGGTTCTGCGACCTGCCGGGCGTCTTGCAGCACTTCTCCGTACCTGCGGCGACCTTCGACCCGTCCGAGATCCTGATGTTCGACGGCTCGTCGATCCGCGGCTTCCAGGCCATCCACGAGTCCGACATGGCCCTGGTGCCGGACCTCGCCACCGCCCGCCTCGACCCCTTCCGGGCCGAGAAGCACCTCAACATCAACTTCTTCATCCAGGACCCGGTCACCGGCGAGGCGTACAGCCGCGACCCGCGCAACGTCGCCAGGAAGGCCGAGGCCTACCTGGCCTCCTCCGGCATCGCCGACACCGCGTACTTCGGGCCCGAGGCCGAGTTCTACGTCTTCGACTCGGTCCGCTTCGAGACCAGCGCCAACGCGTCCTTCTACCACATCGACTCGGAGGCCGGCGCCTGGAACAGCGGCGCCGCCGAGGGCGACGTGCGCGGCTACAAGGTCAAGTACAAGGGCGGCTACTTCCCCGTCCCGCCGGTCGACCACTTCGCCGACCTGCGCGCCGAGATGTCGCTGGAGCTCGCCAAGGCCGGACTGGAGGTCGAGCGCCAGCACCACGAGGTCGGCACCGCCGGCCAGGCCGAGATCAACTACAAGTTCAACACCCTGCTGCACGCCGCCGACGACCTGATGCTGTTCAAGTACATCATCAAGAACGTCGCCTGGCGGAACGGCAAGACCGCCACCTTCATGCCGAAGCCGATCTTCGGCGACAACGGCTCCGGCATGCACGTCCACCAGTCCCTGTGGACCGAGGGCTCGCCGCTCTTCTACGACGAGCAGGGCTACGCCGGACTCTCCGACACCGCCCGCTACTACATCGGCGGCCTGCTGCGGCACGCCCCCTCGCTGCTGGCCTTCACCAACCCCTCGGTGAACTCCTACCACCGCCTGGTGCCGGGCTTCGAGGCGCCGGTCAACCTGGTCTACTCGCAGCGCAACCGCTCCGCCGCGATCCGCATCCCGATCACCGGCTCCAACGCCAAGGCCAAGCGCATCGAGTTCCGCGCCCCGGACCCGGCCTCCAACCCCTACCTGGCCTTCGCCGCCATGCTGATGGCCGGCCTCGACGGCATCCGCAACAAGATCGAGCCGCTGGAGCCCGTCGACAAGGACCTCTACGAGCTGGCCCCCGAGGAGCACGCCAACGTCCCCCAGGTCCCCTCCTCCCTCCCCGCCGTCCTGGAGGCCCTGGAAGCCGACCACGAGTACCTCCTCGCCGGCAACGTCTTCACCCCGGACCTCATCGAGACCTGGATCGACTACAAGCGCACCAACGAGATCGCCCCGATCGCCCTCCGCCCCCACCCCCACGAGTTCGAGCTCTACTACGACCTGTAGACCCCCTCTGACCTGCGGGAACGCAGGTCGATCCCTCCTCGTTTCCGCAGGTCAGGCAGGGCCCTGACCTGCGGAAACGCGTGAAGAGGGGTGGGCTGCAGTACCTCTGTGGCTCGCGATGTGAAATGAGTGTGAAATGAGCAGGGGCAGATCGAACTCACGATGATGCCTTCTTGCCCTTACCAGCACTGAGCAGTACGCCGTCTCGCTGCCCTCAGTACCTATCACTCGGGGCTCCCGGCTCAACGGGTTCGATCTCTTACTAGCACTGCAACCCCCGTAGGCGCCCACACCGCTGTTCTACCTGCTGGAAGCGACCGAGGGGATCGAGCCGTGGCTGCTGAACACCCAGCACATCAAGACCGTGCCCGGGCGCAAGACGGACGTGAAGGACTGCCAGTGGACCTGCCTGCACGCACCGCGCACATGAGGGGAACGCATTGGCGGTATCGGCGCTGCGCGGATCAGAGTTGGACGGCGCCGTCGAGCAGCTTTCCTTCCGGGACCAGCGGCAATTCGAGGGAGTCGAGCATGTCCCTGTAGCGCTCCGCGAGCTGGGGGGGTGGTTTCTGCTGTAGGCGACCAGCTCGCGAACGAAGCCTAGCCCGATTCGGCGTGCGTGTCTGGCCCAGCGGAGCGGCACCGCGTTCTCCGGGGTGATGGTGAGGCCGATGCCCTCGACCGCGAACAGGAGCGCGGCGGATACCTGGCCGGTCCTTACGACGGCTCGCGGGGTGAACCCGAGACCGCCGTGACCCGGTCCACCACCTCGCTCATGCCCTGCTCGGACTCGTAGAGCACCCAGTCGGCCTCCTTCAGCTCGGTCGGTTCCGCGGACTCGCCCGGTGCGTGTTCGTTGGGTCCGACGACCACCATCTCCTCGAATCCGAGAGAAACCGCCGGACCTTCCCACGCGGTGACCGGACGAGCAGTTCGGTCGCCCGCACCGCTGGTGGGGAGGGGTGGGCTTCATCCACGGCCATCAGCCGCCGCTGGACGAGCAGGAGCCACCCGCCGAAGAATGCCCAGTCCGCGCGGTGCATCTGGCGTGAGGTCAGCCAATCCCTGCGGCGGTGACTCCGTGCGACGACCCGCTGATGCACGACGGTGACGAGATGCTGATCCTGCTTGCCGACTGCCCATCCGCCACCTGCATACGCCGCTCTACTGGTGTGTAATGACCAGTCAGCGTGTTTGGTCGGGGGCCTGTCCCCGCAGGCCAAGGCTCTTGGCAGAACTGGACGGGTCCTGCCGGGCTTGGTTGGGACAGTCCCGCTCTATGACCACCTCACAGGAGCCAGATAGGGATATCGCCGGTGACGTCGTTTGCGGTCCGCCATGCCTGGTACTCGGCAGCCAGCGATTCCCTATGCTCAGGAAGTGGCCGACAGTTGAAGGCGGTGGGCGGGCACTGGACCCGTCCAGGCCCGGCCGCCCATGGGCCCTCTCCCTGGAGGAGTGCTGCTGGTCGCGGCGTACTACCCAACCAACCTTACGATGCGCGATGGCCGCGAACTTCGCCCGCCGACGAGAGCCTTCCTGCGCTCTCGCTCCCGATCCGCTCCACCCCGTGGTCGTCTCCAGACCAAGCCTGACGGCTAATCAATGAGCAGCGGAATGAGCCCATCTCGGCCCGTTGTCAGTGATCTCCTCTACGCTGTGCATGCAGACTGCTCGACGTGATGGCGAGGTGTGGTGGAGCAGGACACCGGACTCAGAGTGAGGGTCCCTCCAAGAGCGTCCGCCCTGATGGAGAGCTTGCGTTCGTTCGGCTACGACATGGCCACCGCGCTCGCGGACCTGGTCGACAACAGCATCGCGGCCGGAGCTACTCAGGTGCGGGTCGATTACTCGACAACGGAGGGCCAGAGCTGGGTCGCGATCGTCGACGACGGGAAGGGTATGACCGAGGCCGCGCTTCACGAGGCGCTGCGGTTGGGAGGGGACGGGCCAGCGGCCTTCCGCGACCAGACCGACCTCGGGCGCTTCGGCCTCGGCCTGAAGACGGCCTCTCTGTCCCAATGCCGTCTGCTCACCGTCTTGTCGCGAACAGGAGACGGACTCATCTGTCGCTCGTGGGACCTCGAGCACGTCACGAGGGTCGACGACTGGGAGGTACTGGCAGAGGCTGACGCTGACGCGCTGCGGATCGTGGAGGAGGTCGGCTTCAACGGAACCGGAACGATGGTGCTTTGGAGGCGTCTCGACAACGCCGGCGAAGGAAGGGTGCTCGCCCAGCGCCTAGGCCAGGCCCGAGTCCGGCTGGCCATGTGGTTCCAAAGGTTCCTGACCGCCGGAACGGTCGACCTCCGGGTCGGCCAACGCAGCGTCAGCCCCTGGGATCCGTTCTGGCGGAAGTGGATGGCCACGCAGGACCTGGGCACGGAGTTCCTGGGTCCACAGGGGGAGGTGAAGGTCACCCCGTTCGTCCTTCCCCACCCTTCGAGGCTCAGCAACAAGGAGCTGGACCTCGGAGCCGGCCCGCGCGGGTGGAACGCTCAGCAGGGCTTCTACGTGTACAGACGCAACCGCCTGGTCTCCGCTGGCGGCTGGTTGGGGCTCCCGGATCTCACCATCACCCCGCAGGCCCGACTTGCCCGGATCGAGGTGGACATCGACCAACACGCTGACTCGACCTGGCTGGTCGACGTACGCAAGTCCCGAGTGCACCCGCCATCCGAGCTTGAGGCCGACCTTGCGCGCCTGGCCGGCGCTGCACGTGAAGCCTCGGTCCGGGCCTTCCGGCAGCGCGCCGTGACCCTGAACCGGAGCAGGGGTGGGCAGATCACCTTCGGCTGGCTACCGCGGCAGAGGGACGGCGCGACCGACTATGTCGTCAACCGTCAGCATCCCGTCGTACAGGCGGCGTTGGAGGAACCCGGCAGAGCAACCGTCGAGGCCCTGTTGCGCCTGGTCGAGCGCACCGTGCCGGTTGGGCTGATCGCCATCGAGGCAGAGCGGGACGAGACCCGCACCCCGCAGGCGGCCCTGGAGCACGTCGACGAAGAGGGGGTCCGATCCGAACTGGCGGCGATGCTCGTCGGGCTGCCGAAGGATCCCGTCGCGCGGGATCGCCTGGTTCGGGCTCTGGCCTCGGTCGAGCCTTTCAACCGCTTCCCAGCCCTGGTGTCTGAACTGACCGCAGAAGTGAGCACGGACGGAGAGAGAGCATGAGCAGCGACGACCTGAAGTTCGCTCTCGACATCGCCGAGGCGATGGTCATGCGGATCGATCGCTCGTCCCGGACCCGAGAGTCCCTCATCAAGGTGGCGGGGGATGTGCACGGGATCGTCCGGCTGGTACGCCCCGGCGTGACCGCGGAGGAGATCGCCCGTGCCCTCGAGGAGCGCTTCAACGTCTGGTCCCCCCGGGAGGTCTGGGTCCTGGATCCGGACAAGCACGACCAGTGGCTCGACAAACGCGAGACCGACATCGAGTGGCGGTACTGGGACCGCTACAGGAACTGGTTGTTGCACAGGAAGGCGTGGAAGCCGGCGACGGTCGAGACCCTCAACGACTCGACGAACACGGTCCTGTCCCTCATGGAAGACCCGCAGCGCCCTGGGGGTTGGCTGACGAGGGGGCTGACCTACGGCCAGGTTCAGTCCGGTAAGACCGCCAACTACACGGGTCTTGTCTGCAAGGCCGTCGACGCCGGATACCGTGTGGTGATCGTCCTCACCGGGGCGCACGAGAGCCTCCGCCACCAGACCCAGGCCCGTCTGGACCTCGAATTCCTCGGGTTCGACACCCGGTTCATGCGTGAGCGCACAGCCGGGTCAACGTACATCGGGGTCGGCAACCTGGACATGAAGGAGCCCCTGCTCTGCATGTCGATGACCACGCAGAACAAGGACTTCAACTCCAACACTCTCGAGTCGACGCCGGTCGATCCGCGACGCGTGCGCCTCCTCGCGGTCGTGAAGAAGAACGCGCGCATCCTGGAGAACCTCCAGCTGTGGCTCCAGGGGCACGGAACGGAGCAGCCTGACGGCAAGAAGGTGATCACAGACCTCCCATTGCTGATCATTGACGACGAGGCCGACTACGCGTCCGTGGACACGAAGAAGCCGCGTCGGGGGCGAACCGCAAGTGATCCTGAGCACGACCCCACGGCGATCAACCGCTGCATAAGGGAGATTCTCGGTACCTTCAAGAAGCGTGCCTACGTGGCCTACACGGCGACTCCGTTCGCGAACATCTTCATCTCGAACGAGACCGACCATCCGAACCACGGGGATGACCTCTTCCCGAGCAGTTTCATCGTGGCCCTGAACCCGCCGTCCAACTACTGCGGTCCGGAGACCGTGTTCGGCCTGGACGATCCAGCAGCGGACGAGGTCCGTGAGCCTCTTCCCATAATCCGGATCGTGGAGGACGAGGCTGCTTGGGTACCCGACGACCACAAGAAGGACCACGAGCCCACGGCCCAGCTCCCCAGTTCTCTCATGGAGGCCGTCAACGCCTTCGTACTCTCGACAGCTGCCAGGAAGGCGCGGACTGCGGAGTACGGGGTGGAACCGGGGCACAACACGATGCTCGTCCACGTCACCCGCTACCGGACCACCCAGGTCGCGGTCGCGCGACAGATCACATCCCATCTACGGGAGATGGACAACCTCTGGGGAGACCACGGGGCTGCCGGCCAGCATCTGCGGGCCCGACTCCGTGAGCTCTGGGAGCGTGACCACGTGAGCACCTACAGCACGTTGCGGGAACGGGCTGATCTCAGCGGCCTCGTCGGGGAACCGGTGGACTTCGACCAGGTCGTCGTCCAGATCCCCGGCGTGATCGAGGAGTGCGTCAAGGGAGTGAAGACCATCAACGGTCTGGCGGCCGACGTTCTCGAGTACGAGTCGACCACACCCGCGACGGTCATCGCGGTTGGCGGGGACAAGCTCTCCCGCGGCCTGACGCTGGAAGGCCTCACGGTCTCCTACTACCTGCGCGCGTCCAGGACCTACGACACGCTCATGCAGATGGGCAGGTGGTTCGGCTACAGGAACGGATACCTGGACGTGACCCGCCTGTACACCACGAAGAGCCTGGTCAACTCATTCGTGCACGTCACGCGCGCGAACCGCGAACTCATGGACCTCGTCTCGTTCCTGGCGGAGACGAACAAGCGACCTGCCGACGTGGGTCTGCGGGTACTCGACGGCTACGAGAAGCTCCAGGTAACCGCTGCCGCGAAAATGCGCAGCTCCACGGTCATCTCCCTCTCCTCGGCTGGCCAGCGGCCCGAGACGCTCTTCATGCGGACGGGCAGGCAGGACGTCGTCGAGAACTACGCCCGTCTGGAGCGCTTGGTCGAGGACATCCGAGACTGCGACCAACTCGAACCGGAGCTGCGGTACGGCAGCACGGGTTTCTTCCGGACGGGGGTCCCCGCCCGACTGGTGACCGAGTTCCTGGACGGCTTCAGCGCGTCGGGGAGGAACCTCCAGGCATCACCCAGCCTCCTCAAGCAGTACATCGAGAACCAGCTCGCGCGGGGCGAACTAACCTCGTGGACTGTCGCCGTGACCGCCGGCGCCTCCCCTCACCAGCGCCTGGACGTCGGCGAGAACACTTTCAGGCAAGTCACCCGAAATCCCCTGGTCGCGAACTCCGACAAGCAGGTGCCGGAAGGCACCGACTTCCCGCTCGGAGTGCTGGTCAGCCCAGGGCACGAGGCGATCGGGATCCCACAGGCGGCCTACAAGCAGGCCATGGAGGCAACTCGGCTGGACTTCAGGAAGAGCGGCGGTGGTAAGGAGCCCGTACGTCCCAGCGGTCGTCAGCTGCGTCAACACCGTGACGCACGTGAGGGGCTTCTCCTGATCTACCCGGTGGACGCGACTCGGGTGGCCTACCCCGACGGCCTTGCCGACGTCGAGCGGGTCGGCGCCGACGGTACGACACAACGACTTCCACTCGTGGGCTACGCGCTGTCCCTGCCGCACTCCGAGACAGCCAAGTCGATCAGCTACCGCGTCAACGAGATCTACCTCAAGGAACTCCAGGGACTGGTCGAGGACACGACCGAAGATTCGGAGGAAGTGTGACAAGCCCCACCACGGTTGAGATATCAGCACTGTTCGGGGTCCTGGAGTCCGACCGGCCCGGCGGCCCCGGGGTGGTACGTCGCCGCCTACCCTCAGTCGCGGCCCTGGACGTGTTCGCGGAGGTCAGGTTCCCGGAGGAGGAGTGGGCCCTCGTCATCGCCAGCATGGAGAGTCTCCGGGACCGTGACCTGGTGCTGGCGAACGGGCTCACCTGCTCCGTCCAGCACGGGAACGTGGAGATCGTCGCGCAGCCGAACACCGACCGCGGGGTATTCTCCGCCCTGCTGGCCGACCTGCTCGGCCACCTCGCCAACACGGCGGCGGCGCCAGCGGCCGGCGTGACTCGTCGGATCACCACCTGGCAACGCATGCTGGGGAGAGGTCTGGGGCAGGTACTCGCCCCAGAGGAGCGAGCAGGGCTGTTCGGCGAGCTCCTCGTACTGAGGGACCTCGTGATCCCGGCCGCACCGGGGAAGGCCGTGTCCGCGTGGAGCGGGCCGCGCGGCGGTGCGAAGGACTTCCTGTGGGGAGATTGGGGACTGGAGGCCAAGACGACCGCCAGTCGCCAGCGGTACCCGAGGTGTCGGATCCACGGCGAGGACCAGCTGGCCACCGGCTCGTTGGAGACTCTGCTGCTCGCGCACCAGACCCTGCGGAGCGACTCCACTGGAACAAGCCTTCCTGACCTGATCGACGAGCTGCGCGGGCACTGCGGTCTTGCCGACCAGCTGACGGAGCTGGAGGACGCCCTGCTGGAGGCCGGCTGGGTCGAGGCCCACCGCCGCCACTACGAGCACGAACGCTGGGTACTCGACGGACGCAGGTTCTACCGCGTCGGCGAGAACTTCCCGCGGATCGTGGACTCGATGCTCCCGTCTGGGGTCTCTGGAGTCTCCTACAATCTAGAACTGCGGCTCTGCGGCCCGTTCCAGGTGGACGAAGCCACGGTCCGGGACCTGCTGGGGGATGCCAAGAGTCGGCTGGGGGATGGGCAGCTTGTCCGAGAGTGACCTGACGGCCTTTGCCGAGGACCTGCACGAGACGGCTCGGGCGAGCTTCGGCGAGTCGACCGGTTCGCCGTACTACAACGACTCGTTCACGGAGGTCGTAGGTGGGTTCCTGACCGAGGACGGCGCCCTCGAGGGAATCGAGCCCTGCTACTTCCGGAAGGAGACCGACACCGGCCGCGGGGCCATGGAGGTCTTCGGATACTTCGTCAGCCGCGGCGGAAGCGTACTGGACGTCGTGGCCGGCGAACCGAACCGCAAGGCCGAGGTCGTCCGCAAGGCCGACGTCCAGCGGATCCTGCGTCGCGCCCGCAACTTCGTGGAACGGTGCCGACAGGGCATCCACCTAGAGCTCGCCGAGACCGACCGCGCCCATCCCATGGCGCTCGCGATCCATAACGCATGGCCCGACCTGACCAGGGTGCGGATCTTCCTCGTCACCGACGGCCGCGTGACGGTGGACACCTGGGAGGAGGACGAGGTCGCCGGCCTCCGGTGCACGTACGAGCTCTGGGACATCGCCCGGCTCCACCGGCTGGCCTCGTCCGGGCGACCGGAGGAGGACACGGTGATCGACCTGGACCCGCCTCTGGCCTGCCTCCCGGTGCCAGGAGACGAGGACTACTCCTGCCTGCTCGCCGCCATACCCGGTGCCGTTCTCGCGGAGCTGTACGACCAGCACGGGGCCAAGCTGCTCCAGCGGAACGTGCGCGCCTACCTGCAGGCTCGAACCAAGGTCAACAAGGGCATCGGCGAGACGGTCCGGAACACGCCCGGCCGCTTCCTCGCCTACAACAACGGAGTGTCGGCGACCGCCGGTCAGGTGGTCACTGAGACCGGGGTCGGCGGAGTCCAGCAGATCACCCGGCTGGTGAACCTGCAGATCGTTAACGGCGGACAGACCACCGCCTCGTTGCACCACATGTGGAACCGGGACCCTCGAAGCCTCGACCGTGTGTCGGTGCCCGCGAAGATCACCGTAGTGGGCGCCGAGGCGCTCGACACGCTCGTCTCGGAGATCTCCCGGTGCGCGAACTCCCAGAACGCGATCAAGGAGGCTGACTTCCAGGCCAACGGTGCGTTCCACGTCGCCCTCGAACGGCTCTCCCGCTCCGTCTGGAGCCCGGCACGTGAGGGGAGCACGGTCCAGTCGCGCTGGTACTACGAGCGCGTGCGCGGGCAGTACCAGGTCGACCTCTCGAGGCGGGACAGGGGCATCCAGCAGCGGGCCTTCCGGATGCAGAACCCGATCGCCCAGAGGTTCGGCAAGACCGACGTCGCCAAGTACGAGCTGACGTACCTGGGGCGTCCCCACGACGTGAGCCTCGGTGCGGAGAAGTGCTTCCAGATATGGACCACGGAGGTCCTGGGGCCACCCGCGGAGCAGACGGTCCCGGACCGCCCGTACTACCACCAGCTGGTGGCCAAGGCGATGCTCTTCGGCCGAGCCAGGAAGATCATCCAGTCGCTCAGGCTCGGAGGCTACCTCGGGCCGACGGCCACGTACGTGACGTCACTGCTCGTGGACCGGTGCGCCGACCGTATAGACCTGGACGAGATCTGGCGGGCACAGGATCTTCCTACCTGGATGCATCACGCCATCCCGGCTCTTGCGGTCGACGTTGTACGGCCACTTCTCGTGGACGCACCGGAAGCTGCCAACGTGACGGAATGGTGCAAGAAGCAGGCGTGCTGGGACCGGGTGAAGGCGTCCCGGTGGACCCCGTAACATTCACACCTGGCAGATCGTTAGGATGTGCGACCAGGGATCCAGTTTCCTGACAACCCGCACACAGTCGGCCGTTTTACCGGGATTCGCCCGGAGGCGGACCGAAGCAGGCGAGCACGGCGCGGACCACCGTGTCGAGTGGGCGCCGAACCGCCGAGGACATCGGGGCGGTTCGGCGCATTCTGCTTGATTGCGGCTGGAAGTCTGTGGTGTCGTGGTCCCCGTCAGCGGGGTTGAGCGGGAGGGTGAGAGTGGCGGGCCGGACTCGTGCGCCAGGTACCTACGGGGTCGCACTGGTGCGCAGCAAGTACCTCAAGCTGGAGGCCCACCCCGACTCCTGCACGCCCGACACCTTCCGGGAGTGGCTGAAGCGACGCCGGCCGGACGACCGTCTGGCTGTGGACCTCTTCTCGGGTGCGGGAGGCCTCAGTCTGGGGCTCAAGCGTGCGGGATGGACCGTCGCCGCGGCTGTGGACAACGACGACCGCGCGCTGGAGACCCACCGGCACAACTTTCCGGGTATGAGTCTCAAGCTCGACCTCGGCAGCCTCAAGGAGCGCAACGAGCTGCTGTCACTGTTCGAGGGAGTCAACGTCGACCTCGTTGCGGGAGGACCGCCCTGCCAGCCGTTCAGCCGGGCTGGCAGCGCCAAGATCCGCGATCTCGTGGCCAAGGGCATCCGCGACGAGCACGACGTCCGCAAGGAGCTCTGGCGCGCCTACATCGACATCGTGCTCGCGCTCAGGCCACGGGCAGTGCTCATGGAGAACGTTCCGGACATGGGTCTGGCGGACGACTTCCGGGTCGTTCGCATCATCGACCAGAAACTCGAGGACGCCGGGTACGCGACCCAGGTCCAGCTCGTCGACACGTGGAAGTTCGGGGTTCCCCAGCACCGGCGGCGCCTTATCCTCCAGGCGCGCAGGGACTCCACGGAGTTCCGCTGGCAGGAGCCGCACAAGAAGATCGTCACTCTCCGCGATGCCATCATCGATCTGCCTCCGATCCCGGTGGACGAGACCGGGAGCCGGGAGACCCCGTACAGCAGGGACGGGAAGAAGCTCTCCCGGTTCGCCGCGGACATGCGGAAGGGCGCTCCCCGGAGACTCGTACACGATCACATGACCCGCCCAGTCCGAAAGGACGACGCGGAACTTTTCGACCTCATGGACTCGAAGAGCCTCTACTCGGATCTCTACGAGAAGTACAAGGACGATCCCGAGAAGAGCAGGCTCTTCCGCTACGACACCGAGAACTTCACGGACAAGTACAACCGCCTCGGCTGGGACGAGCTGAGCCGCACCATCACGGCGCACATCGCCAAGGACGGCTACTGGTACATCCACCCCGACCAGCCCCGGATGCTGACCGTACGGGAAGCCGCTCGGATCCAGACGTTCCCCGACAACTTCCGGTTCGCTGGCATGCGCAGTGACGCCTTCCGGCAGATCGGGAACGCCGTCCCACCGTATCTGGGCGAGGCGGCTGCCCGCGCCATCTGGCCTCACCCTGAGGACTCGGCCTCCGCCCCGCTCCAGCCATTCTGGGGCGTCGTTCACAGAACGCTGGCGGAGTGGGCGACCGAACAGCGTACGAAGTCAGACTGGATCTCCCTTCCAGGACCCAGGATGGGCATCCCCCAGGCAGCGGTCGCCGCCGTGCTCAGCAGCGGCAAGGCGGACGTGGACGGTCTGACCGAGACGATGGCTCACGTAGAGGGCCTCCCACACCTGACCCGGACCGCGTACACGAAACTGGTCCAGTCGGCTGCGCGACCTGCCGCGGTCAGGTCCTTGGAACGTCTCGAGAAACTGGCTGGCAAGCGGAAGGTCTGGGAGGACCCGGACCAGGTCGTAAGCGAGCTCGGCCTCAAGCCGAACGAGAAGGCTGTCTTCAGGCTCCTCCTGGACAACGACCTGCTCCTGGCCACGCAGGGGCCGATCCGCGTTGCAGAGCGTGTGGCCGGGATATGCCTCAACACCGACGCCACCTCGGCGAACGCACTCAACGACGGACGGGTGAACCTCGCGAAACTGGTGGGGGCGGGCGACGAGGCACCCCTCCGCATGGCCGCCGTCCGGTTGCTCAGCCTGACGTACTGCCGCGCTGGCAGTCCGGTGTGCGCCGGCTGCCCGCTCCGGAAGATGTGCGCGAATCACAACGCCGCCAAGGCCGGGCAGGGTGCAGCCGCGCCGTCCTCCTCTCAGGAAGCGAGCGAGGGAGCGCTGTTCTAGAAGGCGGGACCTACCCGCCCGTGCGAGTGGCGGACCGAACGCGAAGCGCCGCAGCGGACGAATCTCGGCGGATCTCGCACTCCCACAGCCGGACGACCGTCCATCCGGCCGCCTCCGCAGCGGCAGTGTTCCGTTGGGCCCGCTGCCTGTTGGTAGTGATCTTCTCCCTCCATCGGTCGGCGTTGGGGCCTCGGAAGTCGCTGGGCCCGTGCTCCGGACACCCGTGCCAGGAGCAGCCGTCAACGAACACTGCCACCCGATGCCTGGGCATCACGAAGTCAGGGGTACACCTGGGCGCCACGGGAACGTGGGGCCGGAAGCGAAGACCGAGAGCGTGAACTCGTTGGCGCAGCACGACCTCGGGTTTCGTGTTACGGGTGACGCGGCCACACAGGTGCGCCCCCGCAGCAGAGCTGACCCATGCTCTCGCCACCTCGGCCCGGTCCTCCTGCCGCTCGTCGTGCTCCCCGGTGTCGTCTGGTCCTGCGGCTGTGGGCCAGACGACACCGCTCCGGGAACTCACAGTGCCGGGTCCCAGTACCCGACCCTTTCCCCGTCGGGGTCTCCGAAAAGGTGCCACCGGGACAGGTTGCGGTTCCAGTGCTGGCACGCGGTCTCAGGGAGGAGGAGACATCCCAAGTCTGCGCCGTCACTGAGCATGTAGTTCGGGTCATACAGGCACGAGTCGTTCTCCTTGGCCCGGGTGACGACGGCATCCAGGTTCTGCTCGATCACCGTGCGGAGCGCGCCCAGGCTGAACTCGGCTCCCCCGTTGGGATACAGGGCAAAGGCGAGGTCGTACGGGAAGAGGTACTCGGACAGGCTGGTCTCGCTGTATCCGCTGTCGACGGCGAGGGCTCACGAGTGTGAATCCCTGCCCGACGTGGGCGGCGCCGGCGGAGTGCAGCAGCGGCTGCATGTACTTGTCGGGATAGCTGCAGGTGGGGTTGTTGCAGTTCCACTGGACGGCGTGGGGGAAACCGCACGTCATGCACTCCCAACGGAAGTCCTTGAAGCTGCTGGCGCGGTCGTTCAGTTTGAAGGTGGTGCGGTTCCTCGGACAGCTCCGGGGAGGCTGCATCTGCGCGAGCTCTCCGCAGCGGTGGGCGAAGACGAACTGCAGCTGGCGGTTTCCGCCCGTGTTCCGGCAGGCGGGACAGGCCGGTGGCCACTCGTCCACACCGGGGCGAGAGTCCACGGCCGTCCAAACGAGGCCGCACCCAGCCCTGGCACACTGGATCACCCGGGGCCACACCCGACAGAACACCTTGCCGGGCGCGACGACCTCGTACTGCCGGTCCGCCAGACCGCCGTCCTGCGGGAACTCGGGAGCGCGGTCGGCTCCCGAGGAGGAGACTCGTCCCACCGACCGCCACCGGGCCACGAACCGCATGGCCTCACCCACCACGTGTTGCCGGTCGAGGTTCGGTCCCTCGAACTCGTCGTCGCGCCCGTACTGGATTACCTGCGCCGTGTAGCCAGCCGTATGGTCGAAGGTCTGGCCTGGACGGTAGCGGTACAGGACCTGGTTCCGGTCCCGGGACATGTCGTCCGACTTCCGCTTGAAGGACATCAGGACCTCCGGTCGGAGAGCACGTAGAAGGGCAGGCCCGGGGCGATGTCGCGCAGGCTCGTCATGGGCCGGTACTCCAGACCGAGGTAGTCGCCGGTGGCGCGGTAGGCCCGGGAACCACCCGCCGACACGCCGGCGCCCGCACCCGCCGTGGCGAGGCCAGCGCGCTCGGCAGCGGCCAAGGCGCCGGCCGGGTGGGGCCACTTGGGGTGGTCGGTGACCTTGTCGATGGTCGTGCTGAGCGCGGTTGCGGCGTCGGCGGCGTAGCCCTTGAGCGTGTCGGCCGAGACGTGCGGGTGCGCGTCGGGGCTTGGGCTGCGGCGGGCGCGATACCCGGAGCGGCTGGCTCGGCGGTCGCGGCCTCCTGGTCGAACCCGTGGGCAGGCAGCTTGGTGAGCTGCGCGACTAGGGCTGCGTAGCGGGCGGTGTCGGCGGTGGTCAGGTCGCCGCGCCAGGTGGCCACGGCGAGCAGCCGCTCGGGCTGCCAGCCGCCGGCTTCGGCGTTGCGCAAGGGCACGGGTGAGCTGGACGTACAGATCCTCGCGGGCGTAGAGCAGCTGGATGTGGGCGGAGACGTCCTCGGCGGGCAGGATGATGCAGCCGCGGTGGCCCACGTGCTAGACCCGGAGCGCGTCGCCCTCGTAGCGGTGCAGGACGTTCCGGGCGTCGCCGGTTCCTGACGAAGTCGGCGCCCCGATTGCTGGTGATCTTCGGTTGTTGTCGCGGGTGACGATCCAGTCGTCCCGGCCCGCGCGGTTGCCGTTGCGCAGCAGGACGCCGTCAGCCTCGACCTGGCCGGCGGCCATGCGCTCGTCGGGGGCGCGGGCGGACAGGTTGGTGACGTCGGCTCCGGCGGCGGCGCTGATCAGCGTGGTGCGGCCCGCGAGCATGTCGGTTCCAGCCGTCGTAGGCGGCCTCGATCATGGCCAGGCGGGAGCCGCTCACGACCCGGTCATTGGCGAGGTAGAAGCCCAGCCCGGCGTTGTCGCCAGTCGCCGAGCAGGCGCACAGTCGCGCCGCGGTCGGCGGCGATCCGGGTGAGGTTGTCCAGGTTGTGGGTGCCCGCTATTCCAGCCTCGTCCACTAGGACCACGTCGCCCGGGTTCAGGGCGAAGCTGGCCAGGCTCGCGGGGACGTTCTCGCCTCGGTTGAGCTGAGGGGCATAGGTGCCCCCGTGTACTCCCAGAGGAACTTGTGTTGCCCTGCACTTGGACTGGTCGTCCTGCGGGCGAACAGATCAGACGCGCGCCGACTTTCTGGCAACATGGTCACTCTGAACGCCGCCCACGAGCGGGTTCTCGGCTCGGTAGCGCTACGTAACGCCCCTCCTGAACGATCGACGAGACCTTCCTCGGCGTCTCTCATCCATTGACGCCGCCTCGTGTGCACTGGTTGTGAAATGATCTTCCACCCGGTCCATGTTTCCGCAGGTCAGAGGCATGTTCGATCAGAACTACGACCTGTAGGACCCTCGTCGGCCCTCGGGTGCGGAACAGGGACCGGTGCCGGGCGGCGCCGGTCCCTTTCGGTTGTGAGGGGGCGGCCGGTGGGTGGGAAACGGGGTTGCGGGGGTGGGTTGGATGGGGGGATGGGACGCAGGGTGAAGGTGGCGCCGACGGTGTACGTGTCGGTGGACGTGGAGGCGGACGGGCCGATCCCGGGGCCGTACTCGATGGTGAGCTTCGGGGCGGTGGTGGCCGGGTGGCACGACGGGGAGGGGTTCCGGCGGGCGGGGGCGGGCGGGGCGGCGTTCTACCGGGAGCTGCGGCCGATCAGCGCGGAGTACGTCCCGGAGGCGCTGGCGGTGTCGGGGCTGGACCGGGCGGTGCTGGAGGCGGACGGGGCCGATCCGGCGGCGGCGATGCGGGAGTTCGGCCGCTGGGTGGAGGGGGTGCGGGGCGGGCCGGGCGGGCGGCGGTACCGGCCGGTGATGGTGGGCTACCCCGCCGTGTACGACTGGCAGTTCCTCTACTGGTACCTGGTGCGGTTCACCGGCTCCAGCCCGTTCGGGCACTCCGGCTGCCTGGACCTGAAGACGCTGTACGCGGCGCGGGCCGGGGTGCCGTTCGCCGGGATCGGGAAGCGGTCGATGCCGCCGGAGCTGCTGCCGGACCTGCCCCATACGCACCACGCGCTGGACGACGCCCGGGAGCAGGCGGAGCTGTTCGCGAACCTCTGGGAGTGGGACGGGGCTACGGAGTGTCCGGGGTGAGGGCGAGGACGGCGAGGTCGTCGGCGAGGAGGCCGGCGTAGCGGTGGACGTCCTGGGCCAGGAAGGAGACCACCCGGTCGGGGGCGGTGGTGCCGAGGGCGGCGAGGCGAGGGGCCAGCGGGTAGAAGGCGCCGGTGGTGTCGCGGGCCTCGCTGACGCCGTCGGTGTAGAGCAGGACGGTGTGGCCCGGGGGCAGCGCGACGGCGATCGCCTTGCTGCGCTCGTCGGCGGGGCCGAGGTGGCCGAGGCCGAGCGGGAGCTCGTCGGCGCAGGACACCGGGGATATGCCCCCGCCGCCGAGGAGCAGCGGGGTGGTGTGGCCGCGGTTGACGATCTCCACGCAGTCCGAGCCGGGCCGGTACTGGAGCAGGACGGCGGTGGCGAACAGCTCGTCGTCGCCGCGGTCGGCGGCGTCGCGCAGCACCGCGCGGTCCAGCTGGTCGGCGAGGTCGACCAGCCCGGGGGTGTCGTACGCGGCCGCCCGGAACGCGCCGAGGACGTCGGCGACGGTGCGGACCGCGGCCAGGCCCTTGCCCCGGACGTCGCCGAGCAGCACCCGCACGCCGAAGCGGGTGTCGCACACCTCGTACAGGTCGCCGCCGACCAGGACGTCGGCCTGGGCCGGGCGGTAGAGGCCGGCCACCCGCAGCCCGCCGGCCCGTTCGGGCACCGGGCGCAGCACGGTGCGCTGCAGGGTCTCGGCGACCGTACGGGCCTGGAGCAGATTGCGGTTCTGCCGGGTGCGCTGCCAGGACAGGGCGGTGCCCATGACGCCGGAGAGCAGGGTGGCGATGTAGACCCAGACGTGGTGCTGCTCGTCGACGTGGTCCGCACGCAGCGCCAGGACGAGCTGGAGGCCCAGCGAGCCGGCCGTGGTGACGGCGGTCAGCACCGGCCCGTAGCTGAACGCGGCCACCACGGGCAGCGCGGTCAGCAGGAAGCCGGCGGCGACGGCGTCCGGGACGACGGCCTCGGCGACCAGGTCCAGCACCAGCAGGAGCACCGGCAGCCAGGGCACCCACCGCGGCGCCCTGGGCTCCAGCGCCGCGGGACGCGGCGGGCGGGGTGCTGTGCGCACGGCGGGACCTCCTGGCAGGCGGCCGCTCCGGGCGATCCGCCCGGATTGGCCGGTTTGGTCCCTCCATGCTCTCCCACGGACGGCCCTGCCACGAATGGCCGAACGTCCCGGTCCCTGGGGCCGGAGGAGCCAAATCCCCGGCCCCCGGGAGCGGAGCGTCAGCGGACGGTCACCGGCAGCGTCTCGTAGCCGCGCAGCACCAGGCGGTCGCGCCGGGTCGGGACGCCGCCCGGGGCGAGCCGGGGGAAGCGGTCGAGCAGGGCGGGCACCGCGACCTCGGCCTCCATCCGGGCCAGCTGGGAGCCCAGGCAGAAGTGGGTGCCGCCGCCGAAGCTGAGCGGCTGGCTGTCGGTGCGGGTCGGGTCGAACACCTCGGGGTGCTCGTAGCGGTCCGGGTCGTGGTTGGCCGAGCCGATCAGCAGGGTCAGCCCGCTGCCGGGCGGGATCGGCAGGCCCTCGACGACCAGGCCCGGCTCCAGCGCGACCCGCCCGGTGGCCTGGACCGGGGCGTCGAACCGCAGCACCTCGTCGGTGAACCCGGCCGGGGTGATCCTTCCGCTGCGCAGCCCGGCGGCCGCCTCGGGGTGGCGGAACAGCAGGGCCAGGCCGTTGCCGAGCAGGTTGGTGGTGGTCTCGAAGCCGGCCACCAGCAGCAGCACCAGGTTGGCCAGCAGCTCCCGGGCGGAGAGCCGCTCGTCGTCGGCGGCGGCGATCCGGGCCAGGTCGGTGACCAGGTCGTCCTGCGGGCGGGCCAGGCGCTCGGCGGCCAGCTCGGTGAAGTAGCCGGCCAGCTCGTCGGCGGCCTCGTCGGCGGCGGCCAGCCCGTCCAGGTCCTGCATGATCTCCAGCGCGACGGTCAGGTCGGAGGTGAGGCCGCGGAAGCGGTAGCGGTCCTGCTCGGGGACGCCGAGCAGCTCGCAGATCACCCCGACCGGCAGCCGGAAGGCGAAGGCGTCCATGAAGTCCACCGGCGAGCCGTCGGCGCCCTGCTCGGCCATCCCGTCCAGCAGCCGGTCGACCGCCGCCTCCACGGCCGGGCGCAGCGCGGCCACCCGGCGGGCGGTGAACACCGAGGCGATCAGCGAGCGGACCCGCGGCTGGTCGGGGGCGTTGCGCTGGAGGATCGAGCGGCCGAGCAGGGCGAGCGAGGAGTGCGCGGCGTACTCGGTCATCTCGGCGGTCGCGACGCCGAAGGCGGGCGTGCGCAGCACCTTCTTGACCGCCGCGTAGCCGCTCACCACGAACATGCCGTCCCCGGCCGGGGCCACCGGGCCCAGCTCGCGGGCCCTCGCGTACAGCGGGTACGGATCGGTCCTGACCTCCGTGGTCATCAGCTGTTCGATGATCGCCGCGCCGTCCATCCGGTGCTCCCCTCCCGAGCTCACGCTTCCTGACCGGTCAACCGCCGGTGGGCGGGGCGGAGTTCCCGTACGGAACGGATCGCGCGCGGCGGGACGGGAGGACGGCGAACGCCGGGGCCAGGGCGACGTCGCGCGCGGCGGCTGTCGGGGCCGGCGCGGGCGGCTCGGTAGGGTGGCCGGCATGGAGATCTGGATCAACCCCCGGTGCGGCAAGTGCCGGACCGCGCTCGGCGAGCTGGACGGCGCCGGGGTCGAGTACACCGTACGGCGCTACCTGGAGGATCCGCCGACCGCGGCCGAGCTGGTGCGGGTGCTGGAGCGCCTGGGCCTGGAGCCGTGGGACATCACCCGCACCGACGAGCAGGCCGCGAAGGACCTGGGGATGAAGGGCTGGCCCCGGGAGGAGGGTTCGCGCGACCGCTGGATCGCGGCGATGGCCGAGCACCCGATCCTGATCCAGCGCCCGATCATCACCGCGGACGACGGGCACGCCGTCGTGGCCCGCACCCCGGACGCCCTCAAGTCCGTTCTGCCGTAGGGCAGTTGCGGCCCACCCGGCCCACCCGGCCGACTCATCCGGGTCGGCCGGGTCATCCGGGTCGGCCGGTCAGTGGACCTGGATCCGCTCCACCGGCCGGCCGGGGTGCCAGTTGAAGACGAGCAGGTGGTCGCCCTCCAGGGCGGTGTGCACCACCTGGTCGAGCTCCAGCCGGAAGGCGTGGAACGGGGTGGGCGGAGGCTCGGGCAGATCGGCGGCGAAGGCGGCGAGTTCGGTCTCGTCGGTGACCTCCACCGCCCGGCCCGAGACCTTGGAGTCCCCGCCGGCCATGGTCTCGTCCCCCGGGTGCGCGTGCAGCGCGAAGCGGGCGTCGCGCTGGAGCTCACGCGCCTTGACCGCGCCATACATCGACCCGATCCACAGGTCGGCGCCGACGAACTCGACCTCCGTCCCGCTCACCCGGGGCGATCCGTCCTTGCGCAGCGTCGCCAGGACGTGGTGCTTGTTCGCCTCGAACCGGGCCCGGACCAGGGGCGCCAGGTCGGGGGCCTCGTGCTCGAAATCCTGCCAGGTAGCCATGGCGCCAGTCTGGCACCCGGCACCGACAACCGCCGGACGCGGACGACCGGACGGACAGGGGCGGTCGGGCGGATGCGGGGAAGGGGCGGCGGGCCGGTCGGGGGCGGCGGGCCGGGAGCGCCGGGCCGCTGTCGGTGGCCGGTGCCAGACTGGCCGGGTGACCACCACGACCACGTACATCGCCTTCCTGCGGGCCATCAACGTCGGCGGCCGGACGGTGCGGATGGAGCGGCTGCGGGCGCTCTTCGCCGAGCTCGGGCTGGGGAACGTCCGCTCCTACATCCAGAGCGGCAACGTCTTCTTCACCACCGCCGAGCCGGACCGCGCCGCGCTGACCGGGCGGATCGAGGAGCACCTGGAGCAGGCGCTCGGGTACCCGGTGCCGGTGCTGCTGCGGACGGTGGACGAGGTGGACGACCTGCTCGCCGCCGAGCCGTTCCGGGGCGTCGAGGTGACGCCGGACGTCCGGCTGGTCGTCGCCTTCCTCTCCGAGCCGCTGCCCGTCGAACTCGCCCTCCCCCACCGCTCGCCGAAGGGCGACGTCGAGGTGGTCGGCGCCGGTCCGGGGGCCGCCTACGTGGTTGTCCACCTCCGGGACGGCAAGTGGGTCACCAAGGAGATGTTCGGCAAGGCCTACCGGGGCGCGGTCACCTCCCGGTTCCTGCACACCACGGAGAAGATCCTGGCCGCCGCCCGCAAGGCCTGACGGCCCGTACGGCAGCCGGGGACGGCCCGGACGGCAGCCGGGGGCCGTCGGTACGGCGTCCCGGAACGGCCCGTACGGCACACCGGAAACGCGCGGAACCGCCCGGCCGGAAAGGGCGTCTGGACTGCCGTGACGTACGAACCCCGCGCCCGCGCCCGGCGTGATCTGGACAGTCGGAATCGGCCGCGCGGACAATGTGGCCATGACGCCTCCTGAGCTCCCCGCCGGCACGGCCGGGCCGACCGGCGCGGTCCGGCCCTCCGACGCCGAGCGGGAGGAGGCGCTCGGGGTGCTGCGGGACGGCGCGGGCAGCGGGCGGCTCTCGCACGACACCTTCCTCGGCCGGATGGACATCGTCCTCCGGGCCACCAGCCGCGGCGAGTTGGACGCGGCGGTGGCCGGACTGCCGACCGGCGGGCCGGTCGAGCGGTTCGTGCTGCGGACGGTCGGGCGGATCTCCGCCTTCGGCGACCGGCTGGGCAGGGCCTGGCGCACCGAGCGGCTGCCGGGGCTGAGCCTGCCGCAGTCCGGGGCCGGGAAGTTGACGATCGGCCGGCTCCCCGGCTCGGGGCTGCGGCTGCACGACCCCTCGGTGTCCCGGAACCACGCCGAACTGCGGCACGAGCGGGACGGCTGGATGCTGTACGACCTCGGCTCGACCAACGGCACCCATGTGAACGGGCGCCGGATAGCGGGCGGCGTCCGGGTCCGGCCCGGCGACCAGGTGCGGTTCGGGAACCTGGAGTTCCGGCTCGCCCCGCTCTGACCGGCCCGCCCCCGGCCCCGCCCGCCCAGGCGCCCCGGGTCAGTGCGGGAACTGCCGGGGCGGCCGCTGACGCGGCAGCTCGTCCTGGAACTCCGCGATGACGGTGGCGATCTGGCGGGTCACCACGGTGTTCTCCAGCCGGTCCAGGTACCGGTGCTCGGCGGCCAGCGCCTCGACCGTGACGCCGAAGTAGAGCGTCATCAGCGGATTGATGAAGAGCTGCTCGCCCTTGGTCCGCTCGGTGAAGCGGACGTCGCCGAACTCGCCGCGCAGCGCCGCCGCCACCGAGCCGTTGACGATGCTGGGGTGTTCCGGGAAGGCGGCCCGGGCGTGCTCGACGGCGTCCAGGTAGAGCACCCCCTCCCGGCTGTCGCGCGGGACGGAGAAGGCGCCGAGGTAGCCGCCGGCCCGGTCGATCGCGGCGAGGTTCTCCAGCACCAGGGAGTGGTTGACGCCGTGGTGGGCGTCGATGCCGAAGCCGAGGCAGGCGACCAGCCGCTCGGGCACCTCGTCCAGGCCGGCCACCGCGCCCAGGCTCGCCATGTCCTCCTCCGGGGTGCCGAGTCCGGCCTCGTCGCCGCGCATCAGGATGTCGGTGCCGCCGTCCACCAGCAGGACCGCGTCCACACCCAGGCGGCCGACCAGCGCGCGGTAGGCCTCGCGCAGCGGCTGCACACCCACCGACGGGAAGGCCCACACGGTGTCGGGCATGCCGTGCCGGTTCAGCCAGCGGGCCAGGGTGCGCTCCGGGAAGTAGCCCTCGGGGGCGGCGGTGTCCGGTCCGATCCGGGCCACGTCGGACTCCGCCCAGACGTCGAGCGGCAGGCCGTAGAGGTGGGAGAAGGAGAGGTTGGCCAGGTGCACCTCCTTTCCCGCGGCCCGCAGGGCGAGGGCGATCGGCAGCCCGGCGTACACGTCGAATCCGCCGCCGGCTCCGGCGATCAGGATGCGCTCGGCGGCCAGCAGCCGGGTGAGCAGCGGTGGTTGCAGCAGGGAGGTCACCGGCGGGACGGTAGCAGGACGGCGGCCCGCGGCGAAGCGCTGGTCCCCGCCCCCCGCGCCCGGCCGTCGGTGTCAGTGGCGGGTGCGAGGATGCGGGCATGACCGAGGAGACGGTTCTCACCCCCGACGTGCTGCGCGAAGTCCAGGAGCGGGCAAGCGAGTTGATCCGGTGCGGCTTCCAGGAGCCGGACGAGATAGCCGAGTCCCTGGTCGAGGACCTCGACGACCAGGGGCTGACGCAGGAGGAGGCGGAGCGGATCGTCGCTCCGCTGTGGGCCGCGCGGCTGGCCGAGCAGGCGGCCTGGCCGGAGACCACCGACGTGGACCGGCTGGCGGACGCCTTCGACGCGCTGGAGGACCAGGGCATCGTCGCGGCGATGGACTTCACCTGCTGCGCGGGCTGCGGCTACGCGGAGATCGGCGGCGAGGCCGGGGAGGGCTCGGTCGGCTTCGTCTTCTTCCACCAGCAGGACACCGAGGCGGCGGCCGCCGGCCGGGGGCTGATGCTGCGCTACGGCGGGTTCCGCGCCGGGGAGGAGACGACCGAGGCCTCGGAGCGCCGGACGGCAGAGGTCGGGCGGACGGTGGTCGCCGCGCTGGAGGCCGTCGGGCTGACGGCGGAGTGGGACGGCTCGCCGCACACGGCGATCCGGGTCGCACCGCTGGAGTGGCTCAACCGCCTGCCGGAGTAAGCGGCCGGAGCGGCGGGCAGGACGGCCGGCACCCGATGCCGGTGGGCCCAATCCCCCTTGAAATACGGAGAGTTGGAATATCAGCCAGCCCCCGGGAGCCGTCAGGCATATGCCGGAGGCCCGTACCGGAGGCCCATGCCACGCGCGTAGATCAACGGCCCGAGAAGAGGCCCCGGGGTCAGTCGGCGACGCTCCCCAGACCGCCGAAGCCGGGGCCGGGGCCGAGGCCGTAACCCGCGCCCGTGCCGGAGCCTGCACCGCCGACCGGACCGTCCACCGGCCCCCACAGCGGCGAGGTGCAGCGCTGGTAGGTCGCGTGCCAGTGCGGCCAGTTGCGGGCCACGTCGTCGTCGCACTCGGCCAGCAGCCGCTCGACCAGCGCGGGCTCCACGCCCTCCAGCAGCCAGGCCAGCGCGTCCGCGACGCCCGGGCCGTCGGCCAGCCGCAGCAGGTCCAGCAGCTCGCCCAGCCCGCCGAGCCGGGAGCCGTCGGCGATCACCCGCTCCATCCGGGGCAGCAGCTGCCGCTCCTCGATCCGCAGGTGGGTCTCCAGCCGGGCCGCCAGGTCCTCCATCGCGTACGCGACCGGCCAGGCGCTGCCGGTGTCCCGGCTCGCTATCCGCACCAGCGTGGTGACCCGGGTGAAGGAGTGGTCCAGGTTGTGGTGGTCGTCCTCCAGCCAGTTGAGCAGCAGCCGCAGCTCGGGCGCGAAGCGGCGCACGATCGGCCAGAGCCGGGTGTCCTGCTGCTCGTGGTGGCAGGTGAGCATGGCGGTGATGAAGTTCCAGTGCCGCAGCAGCGCCTCGCCCTTGTCGTCCTCGTCGGGCTGGAGCAGCCGCAGCGCGTTGGGCAGCCGGGCGAGGTCCCGGCGCAGCGCGGCGTGCACCAGGCGCAGGCCGGCGAACCGCGGGGTGGCCGGCTCGTCGTCCACGACCTGCCCGTACGCGTACGCGTCCCCGCCCAGCGAGTCGGCTCCGGACTGGCCCTGGGCGGGCACGGTGTGGACGGGCTGGGGCACCAGGTGGATCGGCATGGGACTCTCTTCACTGCTTGGGGCACGACGGGTGGCGGCGGCCGGTGAGGACCGCCCCAGCCAAGGTGCTCGCAGTCGATCAGAAGCGAATCAATGTCCGATTGACGCGCAGGTCACGGGGCTGCCGACGGGCGGCGGACCCGCACCGGAACCCCCCGACGAGCCCCACCGGGGAAGCCGCTGGAAGACCCGCGGGAGAACCGCGGGAAGGCCCGCGCACAGACCCTCCGGAAGCAGAACCGCCGGTGCCGGGAGCGCGAA